>SDWK01000684.1 GCA_004195335.1 Shewanella sp. | reverse complement strand
ATTCTGGATGGAATTGACCTGCCACAAACCATGGGTGGTTTGGCAGTTCAATCATCTCGACAAGCTGGTGGTCGGAAGAGAAACCACTAAATTCTAAGCCTGCTTTTTCAAGACGATCTTTATAGTTGTTGTTGACTTCATAACGATGACGGTGACGTTCTACACAAGTATTACCACCATAAGCAATCGCCGCTTTAGAGCCTTCTTTAAGATGACAAAGTTGTGCACCTAAACGCATGGTGCCGCCAAGATCAGACGCTTCATGGCGTTGCTCAACATCGCCGTCATCATTGATCCACTCGGTGATTAAACCGACAACGGGATGTGGTGTCTCTTTATTGAACTCTGTTGAATGCGCGCCTTCAAGGCCTGCAACGTGACGAGCAAACTCAATCAGTGCGACTTGCATACCCAAACAGATACCAAAATAAGGAAGATTATTTTCACGGGCATATTTAGCCGCTAAAATCTTACCTTCTACGCCACGCTCACCGAAACCGCCAGGCACTAAAATACCATCTAAGCCTTCAAGGACTTCGTCCCCTTTAGCTTCAACCGTTTGTGAATCGATATATTTAATGTTAACCGATACACGGTTAAATAGACCTGCATGCTTAAGAGCTTCATTGACAGATTTATAGGCATCGGGGAGTTCAATGTACTTACCGACCATACCGATAGTCACTTCACCGGTTGGGTTAGCTTCTTGATAGATCACCTGTTCCCACTCATGCAGATCGGCTTCTGGACAATCAATACCAAAACGCTTAACCACGATGGCATCTAAACCTTGTGCCTTAAGTAGTGCAGGGATCTTATAGATACTATCAACGTCTTTAAGCGAGATAACAGCGCGTTCTTCAACATTACAGAAGAGAGAAATTTTTGCTTTTTCATTCGCTGGAACTGGACGATCGCCACGACAAATCAGAATATCTGGTGCAATACCTATGGAGCGAAGCTCTTTAACTGAATGCTGTGTTGGTTTAGTCTTCACTTCACCTGCAGCGCCAAGAAATGGTACCAGAGTCAAATGCATAAAGAGTGAACGTTCACGCCCTAACTCGACACTTAGCTGACGAATTGCCTCTAAAAATGGTAGGGATTCAATATCACCAACGGTTCCGCCAATCTCGACGAGAGCAACATCATGCCCTTCGCCGCCCGCAAGTACTTTCTCTTTGATCGCATTGGTAATATGAGGAATAACCTGAATAGTGGCGCCTAAATAATCACCACGACGTTCTTTACGCAGTACTTCAGAGTAAATGCGACCGGTTGTAAAATTATTACGACGGTTCATCTTGGTACGAATGAAACGCTCATAGTGACCTAAATCAAGGTCAGTTTCCGCGCCATCCTCAGTAACAAACACTTCACCATGTTGCGTCGGGCTCATAGTACCGGGATCCAAATTGATATAAGGATCCAGCTTCATCATGGTTACATTAAGGCCTCGAGCCTCTAAAATTGCTGCTAAAGAAGCTGCTGCAATGCCTTTACCTAGTGATGAAACTACGCCACCAGTAACGAAGATATACCTTGTTGTCATTATGAACCTGAGAAAGTGAGTTGGAAATATGTGCTTGTATGAAAGCACTAGGACGGGGCGCAATTATACCAAAACCCTAGCGATTCGACAAACAAGTTAAGCAATAAATTTGATCTTAATGCCTACTCCTGTAATTTTATTTCACCCCAATAACATTCTAGTTCCTCTAAACTGTGCGCTTGCATAGACCTTCCGCTCTGCTCTGCTAACGTTTCAACGCCTCTGAAGCGACGTTCAAACTTAGTATTCGCCTGCCTGAGGGCCTGCTCTGGTTCGACACCAAGATGCCTCGATAAATTGACGACCGCAAACAGTAAGTCTCCCATCTCATCTAGCACCTTAGATGGAATCACCTCCTCTTGTTTAACTTCGTGCAAGACTTCGGCAATCTCCTCATGAATTTTATCGACCACAGGCGCAAGCTCATTCCAATCGAAACCGACACGCGCAACCCGTTTTTGAATTTTTACCGAACGAGCCAATGCTGGCAAGCCAAGAGGAATATTATCCAGCACTGAATGTAGCTGCTTTTCACTACGCTCATTAGCTTTTATCTTCTCCCAGCTGTCTTTCACTTGCTCGGTGGTGGCACCTTTCAGTTCGCCAAACACATGTGGGTGCCTTGAAGTGAGTTTAGTACAGATTTTCTCGATCACATCGGCAAAATCAAATAGCCCTTGCTCTTTTCCCAGCTGACAATAAAACACCACCTGAAAAAGTAGATCGCCTAACTCATCGGGGAGTTCATCGAGTGCCATACGTTCTATGGTATCGGCAACTTCATAGGCCTCTTCCAGCGTGAAAGGCACTATCGTTTTAAACGTCTGCGACTTGTCCCAAGGGCAACCCGTATCAGGGTCTCTGAGTTTAGCCATGATATCGAGAAGAGGCTGCATATCGGCATTATGATGCATCGAAGGTCCTTGAATGAATGTTGATATATTAAAATGAAAACGAAAATGACGACCTAGGCCGTCATTTTCTTTTGTATAAGCTAATCACCATCGAGTAAAAGCAATCGAAAAGATTAAACCTTATAGCCTTCTCGCCTCACTCACACCATCAATTTGAGTCAGCTTAGCGATCACTCTGGATAAATCATCTAAATTGTAGAGTTCAAGTTCAAGCTCAATTGCTGCGGTTTGAGTTTTAACATCTGATGAGGAGCTCATCGCCATAACATGGGACTTTTCTGCTGCTAAAACAGAAGTTAGATCCCTAAGCAGTCCCGAACGGTCATTGGCAATAATGCGTAAACGTATCTTGTAGCCACCAGAGTAATGTTCCCCCCATACCACATCCACCGTTCGCTCAGGGTGAACTCGCATCAGCTCCTTCACCTGTTCACAATCGGCCCTATGGACAGAGATCCCGCGGCCTTTAGTGATAAAACCAAATATCTCATCACCCGGCACTGGCTGGCAACATCGGGCAATATGGCTCATCAGATTACCAACCCCATTGACCTCGACCTGACCTTTACCCTCTTTCTTGGACTTAATTCCGCTCTTTTTAACCAGCTCTTCAACTGCTGATTCATCATCAACTTGGTTGATACGCATCTGACTCTGAACATGGTTAACCACTTGGTTAAGACGAACATCGCCGCCACCGATACTGGCCAGAAGGTCGTCCATGCTCACTAAGTTGAAACGCTCTACCGCGCTCTGCGCATCTTTGATTTTCAAGCCGGAACGTGAGAGCTCCGCTTCAAGCATCTCTTTACCGGCAATGATGTTTTTATCTCTGTCTTGCTGTTTAAACCAGTGTTGAATTTTCGAACGAGCACGTGAGGTACGAATATAACCTAAGTTAGGGTTTAGCCAATCTCGTTTTGGGTTTGGATGTTTAGAGGTAATGATCTCAATCCGCTCACTGGTTTCGACCTGATAGGTAAACGGCACAATTCTGCCATCGACCTTTGCACCAATGCACTTATGGCCAACGTGAGAATGAATGTAATAAGCAAAATCCAGTACCGTTGAGCCCAAAGGCAGGTCGACAACTTCACCACCGGGGGTAAATACATAAACGCGATCTTCGAAAACCTGACTGCGAACCTCTTCGACCAAGTTACCACTTTCGGCTACATCTTCCTGCCACTGAAGAATTTTACGCAGCCAGTTGATCTTCTCTTCATAACCACTCTGTTTACTGCCGCTCGCGCCCTCTTTATACTTCCAGTGGGCGGCGACCCCTAGCTCGGCATCTTCATGCATCTGCTCGGTACGTATCTGTATCTCGACCGTTTTTCCCTCAGGACCAACCACAATAGTATGGATAGACTGATAGCCGTTAGGCTTAGGGTTTGCTACATAATCATCGAATTCTCGCGGGATATGATGCCAAAGAGTATGAACAACACCAAGCGCACCATAACAGTCTTGCAATCTATCGGTCACAATCCGCACGGCGCGGACATCGAACAACTCATCAAACGTGAGGTCCTTGCCCTTCATCTTCTTCCAGATGCTGTAGATATGCTTAGGGCGACCATAGACTTTAGCCCTGATCTGATCTTTATCTAACCGAGTCTGGAGCTGAGTAACAAACTCATCGATAAAAGTCTCACGGTCCAGACGTTTACCATCAAGTTGTTTCGCTATCTCTTTATAGGTTTGTGGGTGCAGGTAACGAAAAGAGATATCTTCCAGTTCCCACTTAAGTTGTCCTATGCCGAGTCTGTTGGCTAAAGGAGCATAAATATCGGCTATCTCGCGCGCCACTAATACCCGCGTTTCTTCGTCGGCATTTTTGATCTCTCTAAGCAGACATATGCGTTCGGCGAGTTTAATCACCACAGCACGAACATCTTCCACCATAGCCAGTAGCATACGACGAATATTGTCTATTTTTACATCACTGGTACGGGACTGATTGTCGACCTTAAGCGAACCAATGGCGTTCATGGTCTCGACACTCATCACTAATTTGGCAAGCTCGCTACCGAACGTCTCCTCTAGCACCTCTTTAGACAGGATCCCGGCATCGAATACCACAAACAGCACCGATGCCTGCAGGGTTTCGATATCCATATTTAGCGGCGCTAAAATCTCTATCATCTCTCTGGCGCGTTGAAGCTGCAGAGTATTATCCCCTTTGCTTTTTGCAACCATGGATTCGATTCGACAGAGCAGTTCGAATAAGGTTTGAGCTTCATCCGTGTCACTAATGTAGCGGTTGACCCACTCTTCTAGTTGAAAATTAGGATCGCTAAAATGTGCTTCTCGAACTGATACCATCTCAATTTCATCCTTAACTTTGAATCAAAAAATAGGTCACAAAAAATGGCTGCAACACAAATCAATAATATAGAGACCTATCTTCAGCATTGTGATCTCATTGTCAATTAACAAAAGCCGATTAGTCCTTAATTAGCTATTTTTTCAACAGTTAGCTTAATTCAAACAATGCCATGGCTTCGATATGATGTGTTTGAGGAAACATATCGATTAAACCCAGCCTCTTAAGCTTATACCCATGCTTTAACAGTGGCTCACTATCTCGGGCCAAGCTAGAGGGATCGCATGAGACATAAACTATCGCTTTAGGCTTCATCTTTTTCAACCATTGCAGACTCTCAAATGCCCCCGCTCTAGCCGGATCTAATAGTAATTTGTCTACCTTTCCTAGCCACGGCTCTTCAGAGAGGTCAGCACTGAGATCGGTATGAAAAAATGACACATTATTCAATCCGCTGTTCGCAGCATTCTCTCTGGCTTGTTTAACCATCTCGGGAACACCTTCCACACCAATGACTTCGGCGCCGGATTTGGCCAGTGGCAGGCTGAAGTTGCCTACACCACAGAAAAGATCCAATACACGTTCATCAGCCTTCACTTGCAACCATTGAACCGCCTGCTCCACCATGGCCCTATTGATTTCACCATTAACCTGAACAAAATTGCCCGGCGTAAAGCTCAATTTTAACTCACCGTTTAAGGTATAAAAAGGCAGTTCTTTTGGCCCTTCAAGCACCAAAAGCTCACCTTCATTACCTTGTACGATCAAGTTTATGCCATGTACTTTGGCAAACTGAGTCAGTTTTTGGCTATCTTTTTCCGATAGGTCTTTGGTCATTCTGACCACAACAAACTGACCATTATCGACATCAATAAGCTCTACATGACCTAAGGCTCTTCTGCCCGACAGTTGATTTAAGACCTTAGATAGAGGTGAAATCAAGGCCGACAGTGGGGTCGCCAGTACTGGGCATGAAGAGATATTAATCACCTCTTTACTCGACTGAGCCCTAAAACCTAAGGTGGTCTTTTTATTCTCTTGATTGTAATAAGTCGCTAAGCGTGCACGGCGACGGTAAGCCCACTGTTCACCGGTAATTGCTGGGACTAAGGTTTCCGCCTCTGTATGACTCAATTTCGCCATCAGACTCACAAGCGCTAATTCTTTATGGCTACGTTGCTGCGCTAAGGTTAAATGCTGAAGATCGCAGCCACCACATTCATCGTAATGGGCGCATTTTGGCGCGACGCGATCGGGTGAGCTAGACTCAAGTTTCAACAGTTTGGCTCTCGAATGACGCTTCTTCTGCTCGGTCAACTGAACCGTCACTTTTTCTCCCGGCAAGGCACCAGGAATAAAAACGACTTTGCCCTGATGTTGAGCAATTCCAGCCCCTAAATGATCCAAGCGGGTCACTTCGAGTAATACTTTTGGTGATAGTTGCTTAGAACTGTTTGGTTTCGCTTTAAAAAACTGTGCCATTTAGGCCTCTAAATCAATAATAATACTGGCCAAGACAGCCTCTCTTCTGGCAGTCTAGTGTAACGTTTGTCAAGAAACTGGTAAATCAGCTAACCTAATGAATAATGCCAAAAACATGACCAAATACAGTCTCCGTTCCTGGGTTCTGGTACTGGCGTTAGCTCCGACAATTCTGGTCGGGATATTACTGGGCAGTTATTTTACCATAAATCGTTTCTATGAACTCGAACAAACACTCATAGAGCAAGGCGGCAACATTATCGAGCCCTTGGCAATAGCCGCCGAAATCGGACTCGAAAAGAAAGATTTTGAAACCACGAAGAAACTGATCACCGCAGCCCAACTGAATAAATCGTCATTAGTGCAATTTATTGCTATTTTCGATATCAATAACCGAGTCATCGTTACCTCGCACCACTATAAAGATCACGAACTCATGCGCTATGATCAGCCCTTGAGTAGTTTAATGCGCACCGAACTCGAGCAAGTGGGTGATAGTCTCATTTTACGCAGCCCAATTTTCTCATCTGAACATGAACTCAAGGTTAACTCCTTCGATGAACAAGATGCCGAACAACTGATTGCGACTAAGCTTGGTTATATCGCCGTGCTTATTAATAAAGAAAATGCACTATTAGAACAACACAGAGCCGCCGTTGCCGCATTTATCATAGTATTAATCGGCGTTCAGCTAAACCTGTTATTTACTTTTAGACTTGTAAAAAACGTCACCCAGCCGATCACCGAGATGGTACGTGTGGTCGCTAAAATTCGTGAAGGTAAACTCGATACCCGTGTCGATGGCAATCTCATCGGAGAACTTGACCTTCTTAAGCGCGGTATCAATGCCATGGCAGGCTCTCTGTCAGACTACCACGACGAAATGCAGCAAAATATTGATCAGGCAACATCAGATCTACGGGAAACGCTCGAGCAAATTGAGATCCAAAACGTCGAACTCGATCTGGCGAAAAAGCGAGCTCTGGAAGCCAGCAGAATAAAGTCCGAGTTCCTGGCTAATATGTCCCATGAACTCAGGACCCCGCTCAATGGCGTTATCGGTTTCGCTAAACAGCTACTAAAAACCCCGTTACACTCCAGCCAGCAGGACTACATCAATACCATAGAAAAGAGTGCGACAACCCTTCTTGGCATCATCAACGATATTCTCGACTTTTCCAAACTCGAAGCAGGCAAGATGGTGCTGGAAAACATGCCATTTGCGCTCAGGGAAGTGCTCGATGATACCATTACGCTACTGGCAAATAGTGCACGCGAAAAAGATATCGAACTTGTGATCGATATTGAATCTGACGTCCCCGAGGACCTGTCTGGCGATGCGATGCGAATCAGTCAGATAATGACAAACTTGATGGGCAATGCCATCAAGTTTACCGATCAAGGTAGCGTGCACCTCAAGCTGCAATTAACCGAATCCAATAATGAACAGGTTCATTTACGATGTGAAGTCACTGACTCGGGAATTGGTATTGATGATAGCCAGAAAGAGATGCTGTTTCAGGCGTTCGGACAGGCTGACTCCTCTATCTCCCGTCGTTTTGGCGGTACGGGCCTGGGGTTAATCATTACTAAGCGTTTGGTCAATAGAATGGGCGGACAAATAGGTTGCATCTCTAAACTCAATAAAGGATCGACATTTTGGTTCACTCTCCCTCTGCAGACCAGTCAATACCCTATAGGGCAAATATTGCCCTTAGAGAAATTACAGGGCAAAAGCGTACTCTTATTAGAGCCCAGAGAGTTATCGAACAATACACTGAATAGACTCGTTAGCCACTGGGGAATGAAGGTCACGAATGCTCACTCTTTCGAGCAATTAGGCAATACCCTCAGTCAAAAAGGTCCTGCTTTTGATTACGCATTAATCAGCTGTAAGGGGCTCGATGCAAACGGAGATATTTCATCTCAACTAAAAGAGATAAAAGCACAGTGCCAGTATCTGGTCCTTCTATGCAGCACTAATGAAGCCATAGCACACAATTTATTACCGTTTGTCGATAAGGTGATCCCAGCGCCAATTGGCGAAAAAGCATTAGCCCAAATCCTCGTCTATCCACAACCCCATACAGATAGTACCTCTTTAATGGAAGAGCTAGGTATACCGGAACCCATGACAAGAGAACCATTACGAGTCTTGGCAGTCGATGATAACCCTGCAAACTTAAAACTCATCGACACATTACTAAAAGAGCTCGTCAATCAGGTTACCGTGATTAATAGTGGCCAAGGTGCTGTGAGTATTGCTAAGAAACATAGCTTCGATCTGATATTTATGGATATTCAAATGCCAGGTACCGATGGCATCAGTGCCACCAAACTTATCCGTCAAGATTCGTTAAACCGGAATACGCCCATTATTGCTGTTACGGCCCATGCCATCGCCGAAGAGCGAGAGCTCATTCAACAAAGTGGTATGGATGGATATTTACCTAAACCTATAGATGAAGCGGCTTTAAAAAGTGTGATTAATCGCTGGAAAACCAGACCTAAATTCACCCACTTCGATCAATTTACGCTCAACTGGGAGCTGTGTTTAACCCAAGCAAATCACAAGCAGGACTTAGCAATCGATATGCTGAAAATGCTGTTAGACTCTCTTCCGGAAACGACTCAACAGATAGAGGGTGCCCTTGAGAATTTTGATGATAAGCAGATGCTGACCACGGTACATAAATTACATGGTGCCAGTTGCTATTGTGGCGTTCCAACCACACAGAAGCTATGCCAGGAAATTGAGTCAACATTAAAACAAGGCGCTGGTATTGCCGATATCGAACCTGAAATACTTGAGTTACTTGACGAGCTAATTAAGGTAGAATCGGCGGCAAATCAAGTAATATCCCAGTTATCTACGGACATAATCGATGACAATCAAACCAGGCTTCTTTAAGCGTGTAAAAGCATTAGATTTCCAACAAAAGAAAGTATTTGCTATTGCCTTATGCCAACGTATGCTCCCCAATTATCAGCTTTTTTCTCAAGTTTGCGAATTTGGCGACCCTCAGGTTTTAGACACAGTCTTAAACCTATTATGGCAATCTTGCTATGATCAAAAACTCAAACTAAATATTGATATCTATCTGGAAAGATTAGAGCTTAACACGCCAGATGCTGCTGACTTCGATGTCTACGGTGTCTACCCGGCAATGGACGCATCCACAGCACTCATTTCACTCCTTGGTGCCATACAAGGGAAAGTTGAGGAGGATATCGTCAATATCAGTAAGCTGTCGTCAAGTACCGTCGCAAACTATATCGAAGCCATTTCTGATGTAGATATAGATATGGACGAAGATGCTTTCGATGATTACATTTTTAATCATGAAGTCATGGTAGAAGAGAAGACGCTTCAAGACTCTCTACTGCAACTTATCGAGGACGCCCCTAAATTGGATGCTGGATTTATAAAGGCATTACGCACGGAGATCATTGAGGCTGGCGTGTCTAATATTGGCATAGCAACAGCTGAAGTTTAGCCTTTACGATAAGTATGCGTAAATTGATTTATGAAAGTCATATTCTGACAAGTTCAGAAGGTTTGACTGACACTTGGAAACTCATCATTGGGGCTCAGAGCCGTATAGGCTCTTTGTTTGAATTAAGGAGACAAGTGAAACTCTATCAAGAACTTGGCATTCTGCCTCCCCTAATAGTGAGTTTGTTAGCGGCAAAGACAGCTAAGAATGATAGTGGAAAAAGATAGCCAAGGCCCCATCAACGACGAGAGGCAAGTCGAATTAAGCTTCATTCGTCTTGCTTCACACGCTAACTATTTAGAAACCATTCATATAAAAAATAACGACGTATTAAGACCTTAGGGTAATACCAACATCCCTAAGTTTTATGGTATCTATACTCAAGCGACCTCGACATGCTGAATCCTGCATTTCGAGGTTGTTTGGGTATATAACAATCAATCGTTTCAGGGATGGTATTGATGTCGCCAATCTTAACCCCACTATTTTCTGTTCTTGGGATCATGTTATTAGGTTCTCTGACCCAAAGGCTCAGAGTGCTGCCAGTCGAAACCGATCAAGTGTTGAACCAATATGTCTATTACATCGCCTTCCCGGCTATCATGTTGTTCGCATTGGCGCAGACCCCCATAGAGGAGATCCTTCAATGGGGATTCATTGCCGGTTACAGTATCGCGATGCTACTGACTTACTTATTGGTAGCCGCAATCTCCCTCTTCACTAATAAGAATCGTTCAGATATTGCCGCGGTTCGAGCGTTAAACACCACCTTCGGCAACACTGCATTCATTGGCATTCCATTACTTTCTATGATGTTTCCAGATCAACAAAGCGCGTTTGCGGCGGCAGCGATAGCGAGTTTATTGTCGGTGGTGGTATTTGCAATCGTACTGGTAACTTTGGAACTGTATCAGGGCGAAAAAAAGCAACCTCCGCTATTAACCATTACCCAGTCCCTACTACAGAACCCAATCGTCATTGGCAGTGGCATAGGCGTTATTCTTTCAGCGTTACAGATACAGATGTTCGATGCCGTATCTATGATGATAAAACAGATCGGCATGAGTTCTAGCCCCTGTGCACTTTTTGCTATCGGTATGGTACTGGCGAAGGCTCGAACTACCGCTCAGCACGAACACACCGATAAGATAAATCTACTTATGGAATTAAGCTGGATTAATCTCTGCAAGCTGATCATTCAGCCCTTTCTTGCCTACATTTTATTATCAGCCTTCTCCATCGAAGGAGACTACCTGATCATGGGAGTCATTTTAGCTTCACTTCCCACTGCGGCCAGTGTCTATCTGCTGGCCCATAGATACCAAGTCAAAGCGCAGATTAGTGCTCTGGCGATTGTGTTGGGTACCTTATTCAGTATCTTGACGCTACCGATCATTGAATCATTGCTAAAAATTCACTGACAGACATAATCGAGCAATATTCACACAAAGCTTTACTGTATATAAAATCAGTATATACTGTTTAAAAACACAGTACCTTTACAAAGGATGTCGCTATGCTTTGCCAACTCAGTATCAATAACTTTGCCATAGTCCGCTTTCTCGAACTTGATTTTAAACCTGGAATGACGAGCATTACGGGAGAAACGGGGGCGGGTAAGTCAATAGCAATTGATGCATTGGGTCTCTGCTTGGGTAATCGAGCCGATGCCAATACCCTCAGACCTGGGGCCAGTAAGGCAGAGTTTAGTGCCCGATTTTCTTTGAGTGATGTGCCACTGGCGAAGCGATGGCTTGAAGATAATGACCTTGAGTTAGAACACGAGTGTATCTTAAGACGAACTATCAGCTCTGATGGCCGCTCCAGAGCCTATATCAATGGTAACCCAGTTCCATTAGCCCAAATAAAAAACCTTGGGCAACTCTTAATTGGGATCCACGGCCAGCATGCTCACCATGCCATGCTAAAAAGTGAACACCAACTGACCTTACTCGACAGTTACGCCAACCATAGGCTATTGCTAGAGTCTGTATCGAGCAGTTTTCAGCGGTGTAAGCTTATCGAAAAAGAACTTAAGGCACTGCAACAATCGCAGCATGAACACCTAGCCAGAAAACAACTGCTTCAATATCAGGTTGAAGAATTAAACGAATTTGCCCTATCCAAGGATGAATTTGAACAGATAGAGGCTGAACATAAGAAGCTGGCAAATGGAACGGCACTGATTGAAGCATGCCGTAATGAACTGTTTATATTGCAAGACAACGATCAAGGCAGTGTAGAATCACTCATCAACGCTGGGATAGGCCAAGCTCAACAATTGGAGGCCTATGATCCGCAACTAGGTTGTGTAGTTAACATGCTCAACGAAGCACTCATTCAAGTTCAGGAAAGCAGTAGCGAACTTGAGCGGTATCTTGATGGATTAGAACTCGACCCGGAGCATTTTACTTACCTCGAACAACGGTTGTCGAAAGTCATGCAGTTATCTAGAAAACATCATGTTAACCCTAATGAACTCTACGCACATCACCAAGCACTGGTCGGCGAGCTTGTGTCACTCGACTCCGACGAAGACGCACTCACTTCGTTGCAGCAGCAGGTCGATGCGAGTCGGGAGAGTTTCGTCGCCCATGCGAAAAGACTCAGCCTGAGCCGCATCCGTTATGCCAAAGAACTTGATAAAAAAGTCACGCAATCTATTCACGAATTGAGTATGCCGAAGGGAAAGTTCTGCATCTCAGTAAACTTCAACGAATCCCATATCTCCCCTAACGGCTGTGACAGCATCGAGTTTCTGGTTACCACTAACCCTGGGCAACCATTACAACCAATATCTAAAGTCGCTTCGGGTGGTGAATTGTCACGTATTGGTTTAGGTATTCAGGTGATCACCGCCAAGAAAGTCTCTACGCCTACGCTGATATTCGACGAAGTCGATGTAGGGATATCGGGCCCGACCGCAGCAGTCGTGGGGAAAATGCTTCGTAGTTTAGGCGAGTCGACTCAAGTTCTTTGCGTGACTCACTTACCTCAAGTGGCTGGTAAGGGTCATCAACATATGTTTGTCAATAAGCAGACCAAAGCCGGGAAAACTGAAACCTCAATGGTGCCTTTAGATAAGACACAACGTATTGAAGAGCTGGCAAGATTGCTCGGAGGTGATGTTATCACCAACAACACATTGGCTAATGCAAAAGAGCTTTTACACTCTTAGTTAGTAAGAGAATAGTAAGGAAACGGCATAACAACTTGGTTAGTTAAACGATAACAATCAAGTTTAACGGTAAACAAGGTATAAGAAGAGCTGACATATGAAGATAGAAGTATCCTTCTACCTTCATCTGATTCTTTAAGGAATAAAGATAATCTCTTTATCGAGCAATTCGTAAATCACCTCAATAGCCGCGTTTTTATCTGCACCATTCTGACCGAGTATATTAACCATCTCACCACCGGTGAAACACGTTGTTTGTTCAGCAAGAAGTAATATCACTTTAGCCAAAATCGGATCCGTTACCGTTTCGCTTTTCTTGTTTCTGACCTTATAACTGACTTCTTCAATTCGTTGGGAATGATCTAAGTTTCGCTTTTCCACTGAAAAAGAGGCTTCAGGATTCACGGCAAATTGACTCGATTCAATCTCATCGAGACTAACCTCAGGTGCCGCAAAATTGTCAGCTTTGCATATTATAAATTCTAATTTGGGCAGTTCGAACAACCTTTCAATCACCTTATACTGTTCAAACAGGCTCAGCTCCTTTAACCTGGCCAACAGTTGAGGGTTTTTAAAGCGTTTATCCACTGACCAGATATCGGGTTCAGTCCAACGAACAAACTTCATTTTCGCTTCATCGATGAAGTTCCACAGTGAAGTGACATCGTAACTCACTTCATTGACATTCAGGCAGGTATCGACAAACTCGACATCAGGGTTTCTGTAGGTGCCTTGCCAATAATTCCCCTTAAAAATGCTAGTATCAGCCACCTCAGTCAATGCTCTCGCCAGCGGCAAGCGGCTCTCAATGGCATCTTCATTAGAAGAGATAATATCTATCCCTTCAATGAGTCGATATAGGGCTTGTCGCCCATAACTGGCATAGAGCATTAAAGAGATAACACCATGGGGTGCAAGAATATCCGTCAGGTTGTTAAGACCCACTTGAGGATCGGCTAAGTGATGCAATACCCCCGAAGAATAGATGACATCAAAGCCACCGGGAGGTACCTCGACGCCCTCTAACGTCATTAAATCGGCCTGCACAAAATTAATATTGGTCAGTCCGCGAGCCTGGGCATTGGCACGAGCTTCGGCCAAACCGACACTATTTATGTCAATCGCAGTAAACATCACATTGGGTTGAAGTGATGCAGCACCTAGGACACCTGGACCACGTCCACAACCCGCATCTAAAACTTGAAGGGGCATATCCGAATCTTTTTTCTTTGCGACATAGCTCAAGAGTAACCTGATGTCGAACCCCGCCCTCATGGTTGGATCTCCAGACGGGTAGGGATATCGCTCATACATATTCTTCACTTTGGTGGTCGTTTGATCCACGGTCCATCTCCATATTAGGTGCAATCGATGTTCAGGGCATGAAAAGGATAAGAAGCTGATTGAAAACAAGCTCAACATCATCACACTCACTAAATAACCTTAACTGTATTGAATAGATAATAGAGTTACAAGTTAACGCTATTCAATCTATGTCATTTTAATAGTATTACCAAAAAGGTCTGTCCCATTAACCTTATTATCCGGCAATTCGAGAGATAGGAGAGCAAAATAACGGCATCGACACGGGATTTTGAGTAGACAAAAAATAGCATTGAGACGAAGTGAAGAAGTGAAGAATTTTATATGCAGCGCATAAACCGAGCTCAACGACAACAGATAGAGCCGTCAACAATTCAAAAGCACTTTGGCACTGATGCTAAGTGCCACAAGCTTAGAAAGCATAAATGAGTCTAACCCCAGTAGTAGGCTAGGCCCTGCAGACAACCAAAGGCGAAAATACCTGCAAGCACATCATCTATCATGATGCCAAAGCCACCTTCTACCTTGGCATCTAACCAACGAATGGGCCATGGCTTTAAGATATCGAAAAAACGAAACAGGGCGAATCCAACCAGCAACCAAAACCAACCCGCTGGCGCTGCAATCATAGTGATCAGCAGACCGGCAACTTCATCCCAGACAATTGCACCATGGTCATGCACACCCATATCTTTAGCGGCCTTGTCGCAGATATAAAAACCGGCAATCACACTGATAAAGGTTAATGCTAAGTACCAAGGCAAGCTCAATGGTGCCATAAGCAGATATAGAGGGATTGCAGCTAAGGTGCCGAAGGTGCCGGGCGCTTTCGCCGCCATTCCAGAACCAAAGCCTAATGCCAAAAAATGAACAGGATTACGGAGTGAAAGACGAGCTAAAGCTTTATCTTTGGAAAATATATTCATCAAAAAAAGTGCTCGAAAGTGATATTTTTAGGAATAAAACGCTCTCCATCGCGAATTAATTTTACTGCATCGCCGGTGGTGATCTGCCCTATTTGAGTAAACTGGACGCCAGCATTGGCCAAGGCAGTTTCGAGTGCTCCCTTCTGCGCTTCGGGTACGGTAAACAGTAACTCGTAATCTTCTCCGCCCATCAGTGCGTAGTTTAATGCTTCATCCTTCGACACAGACTCAGTCACCGCACTCGATAAAGGCAACCGATTCACATCAATCAT
>SDWK01000683.1 GCA_004195335.1 Shewanella sp. | reverse complement strand
GGCAAGGACAGAGGAGTTTTTACCGATCCCGGGAGACTTTAAAATTAAGTATGACAGTCGTTTACCTAAGGTTTTTTATCTTCCAATGGGAAGCGAGATCAGATATAGAGTGTGGCGTGTTGAGTCTAACTTCAATACTTCAAAGCTAAACACTCAGCAATAAGAATAAAAAATTAAAAGGCTATCCGAATGGATAGCCATTTAATTTGAAAATGAGACCGAAAGATTATTCCGAAACCAGACGGTACACCACTTAAATACCGCTGATAGCCTCTTTACAAAGCTGGGTAATCCGGTCCCAATCACCCTGCTCCATTGCATCCATTGGAGCTATCCAGCTACCACCAATACAATCGACATTTTTTAGTGCCAGATAATCTCTGTAACTGCTAGGTGTAATACCACCCGTTGGACAGAAACGAATATCAGCGAGCGGACCGGAAAATGCTTTAAGTGCATTTACGCCACCCGATGCTTCAGCCGGGAAAAACTTAAAATGGGTATACCCCAATGCCATACCTGTCATGACTTCAGAGATACTGGCAATACCTGGAATTAAAGGTATTTTGCCTGCCATAGCGGCCTTTAACAGACCCGGTGTAGCGCCTGGGGTGATAACAAATTGAGCGCCAGCTTCTTCCGCTTGCTTCAACTGTGCTTCGTTCAGAATCGTACCGGCACCGACTAAAGCATCGGGAACCTCTTTGGCAATTTTAGTTATCGCTTCCAGAGCGCAAGGTGTACGCAGTGTCACCTCGAGTACGCTAATTCCACCGGCAACGAGTGCTTTGGCTAATGGTACGGCGTCTTCAATCTTATTGATAACCATAACAGGAACAATAGGGCTTCGATTAAAAATATCTTGTGGTAGTAACGACCAGTTATTCTCAAGCATTGCGTAATTCTTCCTTATTAATAGTTTTCATCGATAGCACTGGTGCAGCGTGCACCCGTTTCCGGACTACTTAGATTTGATCTTAATGCGCCAAACAACTCTCGACCCATTCCATAACTAGTCCTTCTCAGGTCTACTTTCTCTGATTCACGAGCAGCAATCTCTTCATCGGCGACTAACAGCGTCAGTTCACCGGTTAAGGCATCGACTCTGATTAAATCACCATTTTGAATTTTAGCAATTAAACCACCATCTAGCGCTTCAGGCGTCAAATGGATAGCGGCCGGCACTTTTCCTGATGCGCCAGACATACGTCCATCGGTCAAAAGCGCGACTTTAAACCCACGGTCTTGCAAGGTTCCTAAAATAGGAGTGAGCTTATGCAGTTCAGGCATACCAACGGCTTTAGGACCTTGTCCCTTGACCACAACGACACAATCTTTTTCTAACTCACCCGCTTCGAAGAGTGCCTCTAGCTTATTTTGATCATCGATCACAACTGCAGGAGCTTCAACAAAACGGTGAGCTTCTTGAACCGCAGAAACCTTGATCACCGCACGGCCTAAGTTACCTTTGAGTAGCTTAAGGCCACCGTTCACTTGGAATGGCGTCTCAACCTTAGTTAACACCTCAGTGTCTAAGCTTTCACCCTGACCATCGACCCACTTAATCTCGCCATCAATTAATCTTGGCTCTTGGGTATAACGTCTCAATCCATAGCCCGCGACAGTGTTGACATCTTCGTGTAGCAGACCTGCATCAAGGAGTTCTTTGACCAAAAATGCCATCCCGCCAGCGGCATGGAAATGGTTAATATCGGCGTGCCCGTTAGGATAAACGCGGGCGATTAAAGGCACGGCATCTGACAATTCAGAGAAATCATCCCAATTAACAATCACGCCAGCAGCACGTGCAGCGGCAACGATATGCATAGTGAGGTTGGTAGAACCACCTGTGGCCAGTAATGCCACGATACCGTTTACAATTGATTTTTCGTTAACCAGTTCACCGATAGGTGTGTATTGCGTGCCCATCTCGGTTAAACGACAAGCCTGTTTAGCAGCGGTTTTAGTGAGTACTTCTCTCAGTGGATCATCCGGATTAACAAAAGATGAACCAGGCAGTTGCAGTCCCATCACTTCCAGCATCAACTGGTTGCTGTTGGCCGTACCATAGAAAGTACAAGTTCCGGCACTATGGTAAGACTGAGATTCAGCTTCGAGCAGGGCTTTACGATCGACCTTCCCTTGCGCAAATTGCTGTCTGATCCTAGCCTTTTCCTTATTCGGGATCCCTGATTTCATCGGGCCCGCGGGAACAAATAGCATAGGTAGGTGACCAAAACTTAAGGCGCCAATCAAGAGTCCGGGAACGATCTTGTCACAGATCCCCAGTAACAAGGCACCATCAAACATGTTATGTGATAAACCCACCGCCGTAGACATGGCGATAACTTCACGACTTAACAGGCTGAGCTCCATGCCTGGCTGACCTTGTGTCACACCATCGCACATAGCAGGAACGCCACCGGCAACCTGAGCCACACTTCCCACTTCGGCGCAGGCTTGCTTAAGTAGTGTTGGATACGTTTCATAAGGTTGATGTGCCGATAACATGTCATTGAATGCCGTCACAATGCCTATATTGGCTTTGGTCAGTGCTTTTATTGACTGTTTATCATCGGGCTGACAGGCTGCGAAGCCATGAGCCAGGTTTCCACAACTCAGTGAGCTGCGGTGTACGCCATTGAGCTTAGCCTCATCGAGTGCTGCCAAGTATCTAGCCCGAGTATCTTTACTGCGAGCGATAATTCTGTCAGTAACAGATTGTACTACTGCGTGCATAATATCTCCTTAAGCGCTCCAGTAAACGTCGACAGGTGTCTTGTGTTGAGCTAAGACGGCCCTGATCGGCATGCTGTTAGCATCTTCATTTTCAAGCGCTTGACGGTAAACAGACAGTTTCTGCTCACCCACTATGTGTAAATAAATTTGTCGGCTGGCTAATATCGCGGTTTTCGATAACGACATCCGAGGGTTCGGAGCACTCACTGGATTGACCGCCACACACACATCTTGTGTCGTTAAAGCTGTATCTATCTCTGCAGAACAGGGGAACCATGAACAGGTGTGTCCATCGTTACCCATACCCAAAACCACTACGTCGAATGGACGTGGAAAATTGGCCAACTGTTCGCCGGCCATAACGCATCCCTCTTCTGGCGATGAAAACATATTTTTCAAGCCACGAAATTTAGCATTGGATGCTCTGTTTTGTAACAGGTGCTCCCTGACTAACTTTTCATTTGAAGCATCTGAATCATTATCAACCCAACGCTCATCGGCCAAGGTAATATAAACTTCGCTCCAATCGACACTTTTCTTGCTCAGTAACTGAAACAGTTTAACTGGTGTCGAACCGCCGGAGACGATAAGGCTCGCCTTACCACGGATATCTACCGCTTCTTGTAATTGCTTAGCAATTCGTTCTGCAAGCTGAGTTTCCAGTGATGATTTATCATCAAAAGATTTGAACACACTTTCTTTAATCATAGTCATGTTCCTCTATTCGTCCCACGAACGGCCGTCTTTGGCTATCAAAGCAACTGATGCCACAGGCCCCCAACTTCCGGCAGGATAAGCTTTTGGCTTCTCGTTGCTGTCTTCCCAAGCCTCAATAATTCCGTCCACCCATCTCCATGAATGCTCAACTTCATCACGACGAACAAACAAGGCTTGGTTACCTAGCATAGCTTCGAGTAACAGACGTTCATAGGCATCGGCAATGCGTTCATTCTTGAAAGTATCTGAGAAACTTAAATCGAGTTTGGTTGTTTGCAGACGCTGCTTCTGCTCAAGACCGGGCACCTTGTTCATCATCTGAATTTCAACACCTTCATGAGGCTGAAGACGGATAGTGAGTTTATTCGGTGGCAGGTTACGGTAGTTAGAACGGTACAGGTTATGAGGTGGGTTTTTGAAATAAACCACAATCTCAGAACTCTTCGTCGGCATGCGCTTACCACTTCGAAGGTAGAAAGGAACACCAGACCAACGCCAGTTGTCGATATCGACGCGTAAGGCGACAAATGTTTCCGCATTAGATTGAGTATTGGCCCCCTCTTCTTCGAGGTAACCAGGAACGGGAGAGCCTTGTAGGAAACCTGAAGAGTACTGACCTCTAACCGTGTTTTCGTAAATATTATCTAAATTTATCGGACGCAACGACTTAAGCACTTTCACTTTTTCGTCACGGATACTGTCGGCATCTAAGTTAACTGGTGGATCCATTGCGACTAAAGTTAACACTTGTAGCAGGTGATTTTGGATCATGTCACGCATTTGACCCGCTTTATCGAAGTAACCCCAACGGCCCTCGATACCCACCTCTTCGGCCACCGTGATCTGTACATGGTCGATGGTACGATTATCCCACTTAGAAGCAAACAGTGAATTAGCAAAGCGAAGGGCAATAAGATTTTGTACCGTTTCTTTACCTAAATAGTGATCGATACGATAAACCTGACTCTCTTCATAATAAGCTGAGACTTGATCATTAATCACTTTGGAAGATTCGAGATCGGAGCCGATAGGTTTTTCGAGGACAACACGTGAGTCAGGATAAATCAGATTTTGTTCGTGGAGGCAGCGACAAATATCACCGAAGATGGCTGGCGGAGTGGCAAAGTAACTCACCATGACACGTTTAGAGGGTTCTAATAAGTCATGAAAAGGCTTATAACCTTCAGACTCAGTAAAATTAGTACCTATATAATGACAACGTGTTAAGAAGCGTTCGAGTGTCTGTTCACACAACTCCTCTTTCACAAACATCTTCAAAGCTTTTACGACTAACTCTTGATACTCTTCTTGAGTAAACGCATCTTTTGCAACGCCGAGCACTTTAGTCTCCACGTTTAAAAGACCTGCTTTGTCGAGTTGATATAATGAGGGAAGCAACTTACGTCGAGCCAAGTCCCCTTTAGTACCAAACAATACAAAATCACAAGCTTTGGCTTCTGGTGTTGTTATGCCCATAGCTCCTAAATCTCCTTTTGTCACAGTGCCACATCGATTCGATGAATAATTCACGTGTTTGTTGTAATATAACAACAGAATTTGTTAATTGCATCTAAATTCTGCAAAAAAGCGGGACTCAGTGATCTAGGCATTTACACTTAAAACCTGATATGCTTTTCGTGATTAAATTACTATATATAGTAGAAAGATTTACCAGTACCTGAATAATAATTATCCATAAAGGTCGGGTTTCTCACTTTTAGATATATTCTAAAATGACAGAAAAGAATAAATATAATTACATTACTTTCGAGTGGACATACGCATATGAATACCCTTGAAAAGGTTCAAAAAAGCCTTGCACATTTTAGTAAATCAGAGCGCAAAGTTGCTGAGGTTATTCTCGCCTCCCCCCAAACGGCTATCCACTCTAGTATTGCCACTCTGGCAAAAATGGCGGATGTCAGTGAACCTACCGTTAATCGCTTCTGCCGTCGGTTAGATACCAAAGGTTTTCCTGACTTTAAACTTCACCTTGCTCAAAGCTTAGCTAATGGCACGCCTTATGTCAGCCGACATGTAGAAGAAGATGACAGTCCAGATTCTTATACTACAAAAATCTTTGAATCTTCAATGGCTTCGCTCGATACAGCTCGTCAAAGTGTGGACACTGCCGCGATAAATAAAGCCGTTGATATCCTCACTCAAGCTAAGAAAATTTCATTTTTCGGCTTAGGAGCCTCTGCTTCAGTGGCCCATGATGCACAAAATAAATTTTTCCGCTTCAATGTTCCTGTGATCTGTTTCGATGACGTTTTGATGCAACGTATGAGCTGCATCAATAGCGGTGAGGGCGATGTTATCGTCCTTATCTCCCATACAGGCCGGACTAAGTCTATGATAGATATAGCCCGTCTTGCTCGCCAAAACGGCGCCGCGGTCATTGGTCTCACGGCGAGAAACTCGCCTCTATCTAGTGAATGTACTCTACCTGTCACCCTTGAAGTACCGGAAGATACAGACATGTATCTCCCTATGGCGTCTCGTCTGGCACAACTCGTGGTTATCGATGTATTGGCTACGGGCTTTACCTTACGACGTGGTCCACGCTTTAGAGAGAGTCTGAAGCGCGTTAAAGAAGTATTGAAAGAGTCTAGAATTGATAAAGATTCGATAATGTAACTGACTTTCTGCCCCATTTCGGCAGTACAACACTCACCGTACTGCCAAATTTAGACTAATATTCAGTTGCACTTCACAAAAATTATAACTTGCGCTAGATCATTATGTTTGTAATTTTCCTACAAAAGTAGGTATTGTCTGTTAATATAGTGTCAGAATTTCTTTAAACTTAACGGAGTATCTCATGTTCCGCAGAACTAAAATCGTGACCACTTTAGGTCCAGCAACCGATCGCGATGACAACTTACGCCGCATAATCAAAGCAGGCGCTAACGTTGTTCGTCTTAACTTCTCACACGGTTCTCCTGAGGACCACCTTAAGCGTGCTGCTGATACACGCAAGATTGCAAAAGAACTTGGTGTTCATGTTGCTATCTTAGGTGACCTACAGGGTCCTAAAATTCGTGTTTCTACTTTCAAAGACAACAAAAAAGTTCAGCTAGACTTAGGTCGAAGCTTTATCTTAGATGCTGATCTTGAGAAAGGTGAAGGCGATGAGAACCAAGTTGGTATTGACTATAAAGAGTTACCGAATGATGTAAGCATCGGTGATATCCTTATGCTGGATGACGGTCGCGTACAACTAAGAGTTGAAAGTGTTGACGGTAATAAAGTCCACACTACAGTTACCGTTGCCGGACCTCTGTCTAACAACAAGGGTATCAACAAGCAAGGCGGTGGCTTATCAGCTGCTGCATTGACTGAAAAAGATAAGCGTGACATCGTCACTGCTGCTGAAATTCAGGTTGACTACTTAGCCGTTTCTTTCCCTCGCAGTGGTGCAGACCTTGACTATGCACGTGAGCTTGCTCAAAAAGCGGGAAGCTATGCACTCATCGTTGCGAAAGTAGAAAGAGCTGAAGCCGTTGCGACTGATGAAGCAATGGATGATGTGATCCGCGCTTCTGATGTTGTCATGGTTGCTCGTGGTGACTTAGGTGTTGAAATCGGCGATCCAGCGTTAGTTGCTGTTCAGAAGAAACTGATCAGTCGCTCACGTCAACTCAACAAGAGTGTCATCACTGCAACGCAGATGATGGAGTCAATGATTACAAGCCCGATGCCTACTCGTGCAGAAGTTATGGACGTAGCAAACGCAGTACTCGATGGTACTGACGCTGTTATGCTTTCAGCCGAAACGGCTGCCGGTGACTTCCCTGAAGAAACTGTGCAAGCCATGTCTGGTGTGTGTCTTGGTGCTGAAAAGCATCCTAGTGTACAAATTTCTAAGCACAGACTCGATGCGAGTTTTGTTACTGCTGAAGAGACGATTGCACTTTCAACTATGTATGCCGCTAACCACCTTAAAAGTGTGAAAGCGATTGTTGCCTTGACTGAATCTGGTGCTACGCCTCAGTTAATGTCACGCATCAGCTCTGCACTGCCTATCTTTGCTTTGTCTCGTCATGACGTGACTCTCGCTAAAATGGCGCTTTACCGTGGTGTTCAGCCTGTACATTTTGATTCAACTCAATTCGGTGCAGAAGAGCTTGCTTCAAAAGCATTAGAATCCCTAGCAGCAGCAGGTTACCTCAAAAGCGGTGACATGGTCTTGATGACTAAGGGTGACTCTATGGAAACTATCGGCGGAACAAATACTTGTAAAGTATTAATCGTCGCTTAATACCCATATGCATTCTAAAAGGTACGCTTAGGCGTACCTTTTTTTTGCCCGCTTAACGCTATCATTACTTCTACAACTCCTTCAACGGGTAAGTTACCACCCGAGCCTCCCTCTATGCTTTTACGGATAAGAGCTGTTTTACTGATAGCTATATTTTTCTGATAACCAACTTTTTCAGGTAATAGTGTTTTGATCAAAAAACAGATATGAATACTAACTGTCGGTCAAACAATGCGATCTTTCAGCGGGGAGCTGACGCCAATAAGGCCAGGTCATCTATTTCTGTCTGATCTTAATCGGCACATTTTGTTTTAATTCAGTCAGTTCGGGCTGTTCTAAGAACAGATATAAAAAAAGGTACCCGTTGGGTACCTTTTTAATTCTAGTCAGACGTTATAACCGTTAATTTTCGCTTGCCAGTTACAGCGTTTCAAACTCATCAACATGAATCGCGATTAAACGTAATTTATCAGCGTTCACTATTGCTTCAAACTCACCTTTATTGATTATTGACACTTCGAGTGCCATCTCAAATAACGCCATGTTGGCCATTTTTTTCGGTAATGTGCCTGCACGCTGGGCCTTTTTAATCTTGCTATAAGTGTTACGGCATTCAAATTGAGCAAGAAATGCATCTTCAACCTCGGCAATGCCCCCTTTATCGCCCTCAAATTCCGGACACAAAAATGTGAGTCTGTCTCTGGCAGGTCCTGGTTGCAGCATTCCCTTAGCTAAATCTGTCGTCATCTTATCCGTAGGACCATTAAAATGATTACCTAGTGGGAAAATCAAAGCTCGCATTATCCAAGCGACGGGACGATTAGGGAAGTTACGTAAGGCACCGTCCAGTGCTTTAGCCCCTTTTTGTAATCGGGTGGCCATAACAAATCGTACCGCAGGGAGATCATCTTGCTGACGGCCATTATCTTCAAACAGCTTTAAGGTCGCAGAGCCTAAATATAACTCACTGAGTACATCCCCTAATCTCGCAGACAACATCTCTTTACGTTTAAGATCTCCGCCCATGATCAACATAGACAGATCGGTGACAAAGGCTAAGCCCGACGAAAGTCTGGTCATATCCTTATAATATTGCTGTGTTTCACCACTGACTGGTGATTGATTGAAGCGGCTGCCGGTTAATGCACAAAACAGGGAACTAAACGCATTTCTTGCACCATATCCGATATGTCCCAACAACAGTGAATCAAATCTCTCTAAAGCTGCGACTGAATCCTCCATGGCTGCCGTTTCCATCTCAGCAAGCACATAAGGGTGACAACGCGTCGCACCTTGGCCAAAGATCATCAAGCTGCGGGTCAAAATATTTGCCCCTTCGACCGTAATCGAAATGGGGTTAGCCATATAAGGATGACCTAAATAGTTTTTCGGTCCAAGTTGGATCCCTTTACCTGACTGAATATCCATGGCGTCATTAAGCACATCACGGCTCATCTCGGTCATATGGTACTTAGCTATCGCAGTGACAACCGATGGCTTAACTTTCAGATCGATACCCGTTGTGGTAAGACGACGAGCCGCTTCAAGCTGGTAGGTATTGGCTACGATTCTTGCCAATGCCTCCTGAACACCTTCGAACTGACCAATTGACAAACCAAATTGATGACGAACATAACTGTAGGCGGTAGTGGTTTTAGTGGCTGTGTGACCACAAGCAGTCGCCAGTGCAGGTAATGAGATCCCTCGACCGGCAGAAAGACACTCAACCAGCATTCTCCAACCTCTACCCGCGTATTGAGGGCCACCGATTATCCAATCCAGCGGGATAAAGACATCTTCCCCGTAAGTAGTACCATTCATAAACGCCATGCCAAGTGGATTATGTCGCTGACCCACTTTCACACCCGGATGATCGGTCGGGATCAACGCACAAGTGATCCCGAGTTCTGCTTTACCACCCAATAGCCCATCAGGATCGCGCATTTGAAAAGCAAGTCCCAATACGGTAGCTACTGGGGCCAGGGTTATGTAACGCTTATCCCAGTTAAGTTTTAATCCTAGTACCTCTTCACCTTCAAACTCCTGACGACAGACGATGCCTTCATCTGGAATCGCGCCCGCATCAGAACCCGCTTCGGGTCCCGTTAACGCAAAACAAGGTACGGCTTCACCAGAGGCCAGTTTAGGTAACCAATTTTCACGCTGCTCTTGTGTACCATAATGGGTAAGAAGTTCGCCCGGGCCTAAAGAGTTAGGCACCATGACCGTCACGGCCGCACTCACACTTCGGCTGGCTAATTTAGCCACAATCGTTGAGTTAGCATAAGCCGAGAATGCCTTACCTCCATATTGCTTAGGGATGATAAGGGAAAAAAATCCCTCTTTCTTAAAATATTCCCAAAGCTCCGGTGGTAAGTCTTTGCGGTTATGAACAATATCGAAATCATCAATCATGGTCAGTGCCGTCATAACCTGATTATTGATAAAATCTTGCTCTTCATGGCTTAGCTTGGGCTTACCGTAGCTATGCAGTGTTTCCCAGTTAGGTTTACCTCTGAAGAGTTCACCTTCCCACCAAACATCGCCTGCTTCCATCGCCTCTTTTTCGGTATCAGACAGAGGCGGGAGTAACTTCTTAAAAAATGAAAAAACCGGACGAGTGATAAACTGCATCCTGATGTTCTTGACACCAAAAAGCACAATAATTACGAGTAGTGCGAGTATGAGTAGAGTCATGGTATTACCTTTTTTTACGCCTTAATTAACAGGAATAGACACACCAGCAGAGAGGTATGGGATCACTTTACGAATAACCGTTTCTATATTGTTTTGCTCACCAAAATCGGCTGCGGCTATCTCAATTAAAGCATCGGCCGAAGCCATGGTGAATACAACCGTACCTAAGGTAAAGTGTAAACGCCAAAACATCTCAGCGGGGGGGATATGAGGTGCGCTTTCGGCAACCGCTTTCACGAACAGATCTAAATGTTCGCCATAATGAGTCGTGATAAACCAACGTAGGTGTCCCTGACTCTCAATGTAGCCTCGGCCCAGAAGCTGTAAGAAGGTACTCGTACCCTCGGCTCTTAATTTATTCAGATCCAGAAGCGGCTCAACTAAGATAGAAAAGATATCATTGAGTGAGGCATTTTTATTTGATGTCTGTAATCTGACTATTTCGGTTGAAGCAACTGGCATAAAGACATCGAGATAGCGGGCCAGCACGGCCCGAATCAACTCTTTTTTTGAACCAAAATGGTAATTAACTGAAGCCAGGTTAACCTCGGCTTTACTGGTTATCAGACGTAACGAGGTTTCAGAAAAGCCCCTTTCTGCAAATAATTTTTCTGCAGCATCCAGTATTCTTGTTTTAGTATCGGATCGATTTGCCATTCCGTAACCTTATGACTCTATTTTAAACACTCGTTTAAATTAAACATTGGTTCACTTTTTGTCAAATGAAATTAACTATCAATTACACTCTATGTGTACTATTTCAAAGAAAGTCCGATATTAATTCGACTATCGTTTGAAACTCACAACATTAACATGTGTACGCTCATCATCTGAACTCGTTCAATTTATATCAGCTAAACCTCATTCCCTTCATCTTATGAAGCAATATACGCCGAACTAAGTCCCAACAGTCTTAAATCTAACATACCAATTGCGACTCTCAGCAATCAGCGTTTCAAATATTTGAGACGCTTTGTTTTAGCCTAATATAATGAACTCGAAACAGTTTGCTGTGCGATAATCATACTGTAGGTTAAGCGCATTATTAAACTCGTCTCGACTTTTGTAATTCATCATTTATAAAAGCACGACTTGCTAAGGAAAGCATATGAATGGCTTGTGTCTTGCCATAAAAGATTGGTTGTTACACCGCAAGAGTTTGATCTTTCTTGCTGATGCACTCCTGTTTGTGGTCATGTTAAATACACTGCCATTTCAACCTGATATTGTGATAGGTCTCAGCCTGCTCACTTTTATTGCCATATTGTGGCTGACTGAAGCCATCCACGTCTCCGTCACCGCCATATTCGTTCCCCTGCTTGCCGCGGGACTCGGCGTCCTCGAAACACCCCAAGCATTAGGCAACTTCGCCAACCCGATCATATTCCTGTTTCTTGGCGGTTTTGCTCTCGCCGCAGCCCTGCACCGACAGCGATTAGATAAAGTCATTGCCGATAAAGTATTGCAACTCGCAAATGGACAGATGAGTGTCGCAGTCGTGATGCTATTCGCAGTCACAGCCATTCTCTCTATGTGGATCAGTAACACGGCCACGACGGCGATGATGTTG
Source organism: Shewanella sp. (assembly GCA_004195335.1). Taxonomy (GTDB): domain Bacteria; phylum Pseudomonadota; class Gammaproteobacteria; order Enterobacterales; family Shewanellaceae; genus Shewanella. The sequence goes on along the minus strand of SDWK01000683.1, from coordinate 3,502 downwards.
CCATTGGTACTGGGTATTTTAGCTAAAGTCGATGACAAGAGTGATCACAACACCTATGTTTTTGTACTGCTGGGAATAGCTTATTGTGCCAGTATCGGAGGAATTGCGACTATCGTTGGCAGTCCACCCAATGCAATCGCAGCTGCCGAGGTTGGTCTCAGTTTTACTGAGTGGATGATGCTGGGTTTACCGATAACCTTGATTCTGCTACCTCTCGCAGTCAGCCTGCTTTACCTGATGTTAAAGCCAAACCTGGGTTACACCTTCAACATTCCTCGTGAACAGGTCCAATGGAGCAGTGCTAAAGTAACCACTTTTATCATCTTCGGCATAACTGTATTCCTGTGGATATTCAGTAAGCCACTTAATGCCTATCTTGGTGGCTATAGCAGATTCGATAGTCTGGTCGCCCTCCTTGCAATCATCATGTTGAGCCTAGCCAGAGTTGTAAAATGGCAAGACATAGACAAAATGACCGATTGGGGGGTATTACTGCTATTTGGTGGGGGGATCTGCCTCAGTAATGTACTAAAAGAAACTGGCACCAGTGTATTTCTTGCCCAAAGCTTAAGTGAATACCTGCAGCAAGCCGATCTCTTTGTGATCCTTTTGATGATAGTGACCTTCGTGGTTTTTCTCACAGAATTTGCCAGCAACACCGCTAGTACGGCACTGTTAGTCCCTATATTTGCCTCAATAGCAGAAGTACTGGGGGTATCGCCTGTTATTCTGTCAGCACTGATAGGTATCAGTGCTTCATGTGCCTTTATGTTGCCAGTGGCTACGCCGCCGAACGCTATCGTGTTTGGCTCAGGCCATATCAAACAGCGAGAAATGATGAGAGTTGGGGTTATTCTTAATCTTATCTGTATCGTCACCCTATCAACCTTTGTCTGGTTATTTTGGGAGTAACGCTTTTGTTAATTCAACAAGGGGACTTCTTGGAATATCAAAGACGGTATCTGCCAACAACGGCGTGCTAAATAGAAAAACAAAAACAAATGTGAATAATTTCAATGATACTTCCCTTGCTTAATAAAGAGTTCATCAAACAATAATTTCAGTTGTAACCTCAGTCTTTACTGAATTTGCTATAAAGCAATTCTCATGAGACAGGTGATGCATTTTTTCCAACTGTTCCATCGTTGGCTGACGCTCACCAGAAAACAAGATGTGAGGTCGTAACCTAACTTTGGTCACTGAAGTTTTTCCATCGACGTCTTTTTCCATAAGACCGACGGCATTATCGATATAACTTTCTATGATGTACTTACGCTTAGCCGCAATAGAGAGAAACACCAACATATGGCAACTCGACAAAGCAGCGATAAATGCTTCCTCAGGGTCAACGTTTGCCTCTACTGAATAAGGAAGTGGAACAACATGGGGAGAGGATGACGCCGGGACTGTAACGCCACCGTCAAATTCCCATGTATGACCTCGACTATATTGGTTATCAGTGAAGCACTCATCTTCACTACGAGTCCATCGAATTACGGCGGTATATTCAGACATCCTTGCTCCTGATCTCTATAAATTGTTTTTCCATTGAGGCGATACCGACAAGATTTGATGTTGTTAAATCAACACCAACTCGACATAGACGAGTTCACCTACAAGCTCTGCTTGTTAATGACTCCTTAAACCTCATGATACTACTGCTGTTATGTCCTACCGGATTCTTAAAAATTTGAACGGGCCCAATCACTGAGCTCCAGCATTGGTTTTGGAAAGCCAAGAGAATATACAAAACGATTTTCACTGTCGTCAAAAATACTCGTACTTATTCCCAGTAAAACGAACCCCTCTTCTAATAATGTACTCGCATCTTGAGGACACTCGGTTTCAACAATTTTTGTGATTTTAAGCAATATCTCTTGAGATTTTGTAATTTCAACGTTATCCATGCTAATCCTTATGTGCTTACTATTAATGTGGATTCATAGGAGAGTTATTTCATTAATATGAATAACTTATCACTAGTATAATCCAGAGATCAATCTAAGATAGTGTTTGGAGAGCAAGAAAGGGGTTTAACTAGAATGATTTTGGCGCAGTATTACAACTCCGGCAATTATGATTAAAAGCATTATCTTCAGACAAAAGAAAATCGGAGATAATCGGCAAAAGCGTAGACGTGGCTGAGTGTATCGAAAACAAATTAACTATTCACCCTCTGTCGGGGCCTTGGAACGTAACAAACCATAAAGAGTAAGTAGTAAAGTCGCTATAATCGAGACACCGCATATATGCAACAGATTCGTCACCATCACATTATCCATACCATAGGGAGGAGGAAACTTTTCGCTAAGCGTCGGCAGAAGTTTTGATGAAGAGCCTGTGATAGCTGCGACTACACCTGCGGTTCCGTTGGTCCAAGTTCCAATTTGTAAAGCCCAAAACCATACTTTTAAAAGCCTTGGTTTAAGCGAAAGCTCTTTGACAAGAAAGGCGAATACAATCATTAATATGCCATTCGCAGTGAACTCGATATGAGCCATCACAATGCCGCGAAACCACTCCACAGCCGAAGGTGGAATTAAGCCAATAATGCAGCCCATTGTGACTTGAAAAACACCTAAGATTAGCGTCCAACGCTTAAGCTTTTCTTTCAAAATACCAGTATCACTTCTCATACAAAACCTCAGGGACGAGTTAATACTGACCGACACAAATGGTGAATGGATTAAAGGCTTTCCAGTAACAAACAGATTGCTAACTGCATACAGTTGGGCACAGCTAGCAAATGGGAACACCAGAAATTAGCAGAACAAATTAACCTAGCTTAGCTCTTGCTTTACAGCTTCAACAGCGGCTTGAGGTTGACCTAAATACAAGGAATGATCGATAAAGACACCTTTCTCTTCGGTTGACAACAAGAGTACTGGGAATGCCGTAGTTTCTATCATCTCTTGAATATCAGCGATATCATCAAGAATACATTCGGCATCACTACTTAACTCATCTCTGAACACTTTATTCGATGGTGACAATTTAAACTGTTCAATAATATGAGTAAAATCATGCTTACAATTCAGTGGATTACCTTCAACGAAATGTGCTTTTTGCAGTGCATTTAACACAGGTAACATCTTATCAGCTTGTTTGTTTTGCATCCAAGCCATTAAATTGGCCGTTTTTATGGCATTTTTGGGACTATTAACATAACGAATATGTTCTTTGCCAAACTTAACCGCACTCAATTTCAACACTGCGTCAACTTGCTCCTGACCCGCACTATCACTGCCGTTGAAATGGCTACAATGAAGCAGGTGAACATTCATTTCAGGGTAAGCTTCACTGAGTGCATTTACCACAGATGTGGCCGCGTAACTCCAAGGACAATGGGAGTCGTAGATAAAATATAAATCAGAAGTCATTAGCTTGATTCTTTATCGGAAAAATATTGAGGTGATCCTAAATAGTTTACGCCCAATATACAATTATCAATTGTCTTTAAAAGCATCATTTAACATCACACGCCACTCTTATACCGTCGAAG
>SDWK01000021.1 GCA_004195335.1 Shewanella sp. | reverse complement strand
CTGATGCGGGCTTTCTTTTATCTGAAAGCGTTCTGTTCGTACTTGTTTTGTGTCAGATCATATCAAAACTAGTTGGGTGTCACAAAATTTTTGAATACAACCAATATACTAACAATATTGAACGCTAGTAATTAACCTAACGATCCGTTCCTTGCAAGGGCCGGCCTCTTTCAACATGTCAATCACGAGTACAATATGGCTATCTCTATGAAAGAAAATGTTCTACATGCATTCATTCTCGCATCTATGTTCATTTCCCAAGTATCTCAGGCATCGGAAGTTTTTAACTACCAAGGTTTTTCCGACTCGTTTTCGACCATAGAGACCATCGCAGGAAAGGGCGATTATGGAGACAAATATCATAATGGTTGGAAGACTAGTTTTGAAAATGGACAGGCCAAGCAGGCTGAACTTTCGAGACCGCATCAGGCTATAGCGGATTCAGCTGGAAATATATATATCGCCGATAAAGATGCGCATGCGATCAGGAAGATAGATCTGAAGGGGATGATTTCAACCTATGTCGGAACCAACGGATCCGGTTTCAACGGCGACAGTTTGCAAAGAACTCAGACCCAACTTTCATTTCCTAATGGGATCTGGCTAACGGCCAGTGAAACACTTTTTATACTCGACTCCGGCAACGACATGATCAGGAAGGTGGGTCTTGATGGGGCTGTGACCATCTTGTTCAAAGATGAAAATGGCATTAAAACCGGCCGCGGGCTATGGGTCAGCGATGATGAATCGACAGCTTACTACTCCTCTGGTTCAGAGCTAAAGCTGTGGCATCAGGACTCGGGCGTCCGGGTTCTCGCCGATGGATTTGATGAGCTGGCTAACCTTGCAGTGAATGCTGAAGGTGAGCTCTTTGTTACCGACCGAGATGCGAGTCTGGTCTACAAAATCTCCGATAATGGTGAAAAAGAAGTGGTTGCCGGCACCGGTAAACGCACGGGGTGTGGTGATGGCTGTTTAGCGATTGAGACTGGATTAAATCAAGTTCGCGGAATATGGTTTCACCCTAATGGAGGCTACTTCTTAGCGACCCATAAGGGAGGACAGATCTGGTTTGTCGACCCAGATGGGATCATACACTTGTTTGTCGATGGTGGTAAAAACGATCAGCATTCAGGGGATCGCCGAGCCTACAATGCACCTGGCAAAAAAATCAGTGAACCCAGAGCGATCTCAATCGATAGCAAGGGTAATCTGTTAATCACCGAGAGTGACTATGGCTATATCAGAATGGTAAAGCACAAGGTAACAGAAGAGAGTCAATGAAGTGTTGCAAGGCTGTTTATGTATAGGCTCAATAGAGTCTATATGGCGATAAACCTGAAATATGAAAGCCCGCTGATGCGGGCTTTCTGTTATCTGAAATCTTTCTGTTAGCTAAAGCAAAGTTAAAATCGGGTTTAACTCTTTACCTTCCAGTTAACCTCTTCGCCGGCGAAGAAAGGCACTATGGGGTTACCGTTTGGCAAGATGATCTCACTCGGGACTGTCCATTTCTCTTTGACTAAGGTGACGGTACTGGTATTTCTTGGTAGACCGTAAAAGTCCGGGCCATGAGTACTGGCAAAGCCTTCAAGTTTATCAATGATACCTAAGTCATCAAACACCTGCGCGTAAAGCTCAAGTGCACTCCAGGCGCTATAACAACCCGCGCAGCCACAGGCCGACTCTTTACGATGCTTCTCGTGAGGCGCCGAATCTGTGCCTAAGAAGAACTTACTCGACCCCGTTGCGACTGCTGCGCGCAGTGCTTGCTGGTGAATGTTGCGCTTAAGCACTGGCAGGCAGAAATTGTGTGGACGCACGCCGCCGACTAACAAATCGTTACGGTTAAGTAGCAGATGTTGAGGTGTGATGGTTGCGGCGACATTGTCAGAGGCGGACATCACGAACTCGGCTGCTTCTTTAGTGGTGATATGCTCGAATACCACTTTAAGGTTCGGGAAAGCGTCTACGATGCGAGTGAGGTTGCGCTCAATGAATATCGCTTCACGGTCGAAAATATCGATATGCGACTCGGTCACTTCACCGTGCACCAGCAGCAACATGCCGATTTCAGCCATTTTCTTAAAAATTGGGAATAAGCCGTCAACGGCTTTTACCGCTGCCTCTGAGTTGGTGGTCGCGCCAGCCGGATAAAGCTTAGCGGCCACAACACCCGCCGCTTTAGCATCGAGAATATCTTGCTCAGTGGTGTCGTTAGTCAGGAATAGGGTCATCAGAGGCTCAAAGCTTGAACCTTGTGGACGCGCAGCCAAAATACGCTCACGGTATGCATTGACCATTTTTGCATCGGTAACAGGTGGCAGAAGATTTGGCATGACGATCGCACGCTGGAAGAGTCTGGCGGTGGCTGGTACGGTTTCTTTTAACATGTCACCGTCACGGAAGTGAAGGTGCCAATCATCGGGAGTCAGTAGGGTGATCTGCGTCATTTGGGGGTTCCTAAGGGTTTACGATAAGCATTTACCAGCTTATTTCTGCGCCATATTATGCCTGAAAACGGCTTTTTTTGATAGGTGAGTTTGAGCTATCTCATAATGAATCATTAATGTAGCGCAAAGGGAAATTGAAGGCATGAGTCACTTACCTGAATGGCTATAATTTTTGAACTACACTGGAGGTGTAATACCAATCGATATAAGAAAGTGATCTACTCAGAGTTTTTTTGGCAATCTAACTCAAGGCGAATGGATGATGGAATGGTGCTCCCTTCTGAAGTCATTCAACGCAGAAGTAGGCAGCCAAAAATACTCCTGAAAGGCGAGTTTTAGCGCTTCCTATGCCGTGTTAACGAGCTTAAACGTAGAATAACTATGTTCTTCACTCGTTGCCTTGCCTAGAAAGCGCTAAATTCTCGCTGAGCGATCACATCTTTATACCGATTGGTATAAGCAAAGGATATCTATGATGCGCCTACTTTTTAAGTTTTTATTGCCACTTTTACTGCTTCTCCCGCATGCCGCAGTTGCGGACAGCAGACCCTTAAGGATCCTTTCTCACGATCGTCCCCCTTTTCATTTTGCTGATAGCCAAGGCGAGGTCGTGGGCATTTGTGTCGATATTATCGATATTATCTTTGATGAGATGGAGCTTGAGTATGAAGTGAACGACCTTAAATGGGCCAGAGTTTGGTACAAAATTGAAAATGGAGAGGGTGAGGCGGCATTTACCACATCAAGAAAGGCGCCCAGGGAACCCTATCTCTATTATCCAGAGACAGATATGTGGCGCTCAGAGTTCGTTTTCTTCGTACAACAATCTGATAAAGCTTTGGCCCCGAACGGCAGCTATGAAGAGGTGGCAAGATCCGGTGGCAAGGTTGGAGTTTGGCGGGGGGCATCCTATGATGACGCTTTTTGGAAAATCTTCCCGTACAAGGATGGTACGACAACATACTCTCCAAATCTTAAAAAATATGACATGTACAATAAGCAACTATTTATTGTTAAGGGCCCGAGCCATGCGTTAAAAATGCTGGGGCGTGGAAGGGTCTCTTTCTTCCTCGAAGACCGAATTGCCGGGCAATATTTAGTCAACAAAAATAACCTGACAGGAAGCGTAGCCCCCTATGAACAGTCGGTTTTTTCTAAAGGTTATCCTATGCCATTCATTAAAAACTCGGATTACCCTGACTTGAAGCAGATTAGCGAAGAGTTTGAGAGGCGATTGATCATATTGAAAAGTGATGGCCGTTATGACGCTATCATAAATAAATGGTTGGGTGAGTCGTATTAGAAAAACCATACCTGTCTAACCTCCACCTTTACTCCAGGCCTCTTCACTATTGGCTCATTCTCTCTGGTCTTTATACGGTTTCATCGTATAATTATGACTATCCAAATGCCTTTGAGTTAATGCGTGTTAAAGAGTCGAGTTTATAAGAGAGTTGGGCCCGATTATCGCTTCGGGGAGCAGGTGAGTTTTCATGATATTAAAGAAACCTTCGGCCTGAATCATATTCGCCTTGGCAGTTGGGTCGAAGAAGATGAGAAGCACAAAGCGGCCAATCTTATCTTTGACTCTTTAGCCGACTTAGCTTTTATTCTTAAACTGCCTCCTCAAGCCATTGGGCTCCGACAGACACTCAATCTGGCTTTCGGCAGTGGCGGCCAACAAGGCGTGCAGGCGCATTATATGCCTGCCGGGCGTGAGCTTGCGCTGGCCAAGAACGCCGGAGCCGGAGCTCTGGCTCACGAGTTTTGGCATGCCTTCGATCACTATATTGCGGCTAAAGCTTTCAAGGCTAAAGGCAACGGCAGATCAGGAGTCACATTTGCCACTCGCTGTTGGCTTGCCGATGTGACGGGTATTAAGCATCCACTAAATCAAAGGCTAGAGCAGGTTTTTGCCACTACTTTTTTGACTCCAGATGGCACTGATAGTCATGCTTATGTCGATAGAGCAGTCGCGCTAGATAGCCAATATGGTCGGCAGTATTTCTCTAAACCCACCGAGTTGATGGCACGCGCTTTCGAGGCTTGTATCGAATCACACCCAGAGATAAGTAACCCCTATCTCGTCGCCGAAACATTGAATTCATCTCTGGCCGATTCCGGTGGTTATCCGGACTTAGCGCACCGTCAGCAAATCTTCTCGGCGCTGATCGCATATTTTGAACCCTTGGGCGAGGCCTTGGGACGAGAAGGCTAAGACATGAAGAGAATAATTCCGCTAAGCCGGATAATAGAAAGCTAAGATTGACTATGGGTGCTTAATCTAAGCTTGCTATTTTTAGCACGGCTTAATACGCAAAAGTACCGCGGATCGGGTAGTCGTTATCTGGATCGCTTATCCACTCCAAACCCGAGACTAAGGCTTCAAGTTCCGGGCGACAGAAGGGGTTATTGGAGAGATCGATGACCTGGATTACCCCCACTCGATTAATCACGAAGAGTCCTGGCTCGGCAAAGTCATGATCGGTTTCCTGTTCAGAGCGAGGAATAGAGATATATAACCCGAGTTGTTGCATCTGCTCCTGAGTCAGGCCGTAAGCGATCGAGAAGCTAGTAGTTAGCTTCTCTTTATGTGCCTCAAGCTGAGCCTTTGAGTCTGCCGAAACGGCAAGGATATCAATGCCAATTTTTAGTAACCGTGTTTTATACTCTTCCAATTGATTCAGGAATTTAGTGCATCGGGGACAATGTTGCCCACGGTAAACCACCACCATTTGCGATGTGGCATCATGGCCAGCTCGCCCCAATGAAATAGTATTGCCATCGAGAGTATTGACCCTTATAGATGGAAAGTTTGAACCTGCCGATAACTTTACTGAAACACTCATAATTATTGTCCACTTCAAGATGGGTAATAGGGGTTACAATATAATTTTAGTTCATTAACAGCAGGTTTAGGCAGTAAAGTTTAATCTGCGATATGCTCATTCACCTGAGGCGTAGCTGTCGATTAACTTCGTAATTTATCTGTGTTATTAAAATATGCTTAAGTCGTATTTTCGGTTTGGAAAAGAGTTTTGGGACAAGGTAAAAAAGCCAGAGTAACGAACTTTTTAATACATGGCCAGATATCTATTTCTCTATTTCTCTATTTCTCTATTTCTCTATTTCTCTATTTCTCTATTT
>SDWK01000838.1 GCA_004195335.1 Shewanella sp. | reverse complement strand
ATGTCTAATGCAATGGATGTCGCAGAGCCAAGTAACTGGCCTAGAGTGGAAGCGATAGTGGATGCCATGGGGTGGTCTCTATCGGATATATCCGGTGTTGCTTTATCTGAGTCAGATACCTCTGAGGCTCTCAAAGAGTTAAATCGTGGAGGTTATCTTTCTGAGCCTCACGCAGCAATTGCGGCCCAAGCCTTAACCTTAACGATGTCTGATGATGAGAAAGGCATATTCTTGGGTACGGCTCACCCAGCGAAATTTAAAGAGGTGGTTGAGAGTGAACTAAGCATTGAGCTGCCTCTTCCTCCAGCTTTAGCTGCTGTTGCTGATAAAGACATTTTGTCTGCAACATTAGAGGCTAATTTTACAGAGTTGAAATCTCACTTATTTAAGGTGCTGTAGGTTTTCTCGGGACGATGCTTTACAGGGCGACATAAAGATAATTAACTCTTTTTGTCGTCCAAATAACCAGTGTAAGCGCTGAAATGAGTGTTGGTTAATGTGTTGAGTCTTGCTGGAAGTTTGCGGTTTTGTTAATGAAGCTCGAGGGGTGTCTCGCGTGCTAAACCCCTGTATAATCTGTGTATCTGAATGTAATTCACAATCGGCTCTTGATGTGATCTTTCTCACGATTTTGAGTTGTTAAATTTTATATCTTTCCCCCCGGTTTTTCAGATAGGTTCCAAAAGGGTGTTAAGATTTTTAATTGCTTTACTTTGTTGCTGTACGCTAAGTGCTTGCGTATCGAGCTATGAGCCTCAACTTTACCATCGAATAAATGAAGCCTATGATTTTGAAGTGGCTCATTGTGACAGCTTTGCCATGGTGACAGGCATTGGCAGAGGAGAGTTTGCATTGAGAGATGCTAAGCTCAATGCAAAGACACATGGTGAAGAGCTTAACGGAACACATATTGTTTGGTCGCAAATCGATCATGGTGATCCGACTAAAGTGATAGCTGTTATCTATAAGTGTTTGCTCTAGTAAGGTTCAATAATAAAATACTGTCTGCACTTTGCTGGTTGTTTTCAGCACCGTATTAAACGGTGCTTTATCCAGAGTAATTGACTTAGTTAGCCTTTATGGCTCAGGCTACGTAGCCAGGTTATCTCATCTTCCCAAATATCTGAGTTGATAGTCTCTAACACCATAGGGATGTGCTTTGTTGCCTCAAGGTTCATTAAGAAGCCAAATGCCTCTCTACCAATATGCCCAAGTCCAAGAGATTCATGCCTATCGACCCGACTATTTAACGGGGTCTTACTATCGTTTAAATGCATGGCTTTGAGGTATTCATTTCCCACTATGTTGTCAAATAACTCAAAGCTTTCCTGACAGGCTTCTTTTGTCGTTAAATCATATCCGGCTGCAAACATGTGGCAAGTATCTATGCATATACCGACACGAGTCTTATCCTCTACGCCATCAATAATCTGGGCCAATTGTTCGAAGCTATGACCTAAGTTTGAACCTTGTCCCGCCGTATTTTCAATGACAGCCGTAACACTTGTAGAACGCTCTAAAGCCATATTTATTGACTGGCTAATCTTTGAGAGGCACTCATCGATATCAATCTTTCTCAGGTGACTACCAGGGTGAAAATTGAGTAACGATAGCCCTAGCTGTTCACAACGTGCTATCTCATCAAAAAAAGCCAGCCTTGATTTATCCAGCTGAATCTTATCCGGGTGGCCAAGATTTATCAGATAACTGTCATGGGGCAATATTGCATTGTTGGCAATATTGGCATTTATACAGTTCTCCTTAAATTGTTCAATATTTGCTTGTGCCAGTGGGGAAGCTTGCCAACGGCGCTGATTTTTAGTGAAAAGTGCAAATGCATTGGCTCCTATCTTCTTTGCGTTGAGAGGGGCGTTCTCGATTCCACCTGCGGCGCTGACATGTGCTCCTATCCATCTTGAAGAGGTCATCTTCTATATTCCTTTTACTGAGATATAAATTTAGTTACACGCTTTATACGGAATTAAGTCGCGAAATACCCAAGCTTAACTATGCTATTAACAACCACTTAATTTGGATGATTGGTGAATAAGTCATGGGCGTAAGGACAACAGGAACGGACTCTACAGTGTCGAATGAATTCGCTCAAACTGATTTCAACACTTTTTGGCCTCGGCTACTCCCTGAACTTGGTAAGTTGCAAGCTTGCTTTATCAACGGTGAGGATATTTTATTACCGCTATGTAGAATATTGGCCGATGTCAGTCAATCTCAGGCGGTGTTAATTGTACCCAAGGATTGTCTCGATTTTCAAGATATGCCTGCTTCATCAACCTGTTGGTGCCGTGATCCCGTTCGATACCTCACTCTATGGAAAGAGGCAAAAGATTGGCCATTTGCAAACCAGGACCCCATCGTTCACCGTTGGCAATCATTTATCGTGTGGCCAGCGAAGGATGTCAACATTCAGATATTCTTTCACTCGTCGAGTGAACTATGGTTGTCATTCCTTATCGACTCAAGTGATCTCTTGTCCGATATTATTATGGGTATGCTTGTTCAGCAAACTGTTGACTGGCAGGAGAGAGCAAAGAACCGGGTAGTGCAATCGATTGACAGTGAAATGTTCCAGTCCATAGTCAGTAATAGCGAGGACCTTATTCTTGTCGCTAGTCGCTCACCATTCGGTGTTCCCAATATTATGTACGCCAATGCCGCCGCCACAAGTATCAGCCACTACCCGAGAACTCAACTTATTGGTAAACCGATAACACTGCTTTTTCAAAATCAACTTTTCAAGGAAGACCTCTGTGCTGATCACGAAGGTTGTCAGTTATTAGAGGCAATAAATACGAGAAGGGAGTTCGATGGCGAACTGGTCTGTACTAAGGCTGATAATGAAACCGCTTTACTGCACATGCATATTGTTGCACTTGATGAACGAAGTGAACAGGGCAGTTTATTTGCACTGGTTGGGAGGGATATTACTGAACAAAAGCAATTACAACAGCTGATGGCGAGAACTCAGAAAATGCAGGCCATGGGGCAGCTTGTTGGCGGTATTGCTCATGATTTTAATAATATCTTGGGCGTTTTGAAAGGGAATCTTGAGTTGATGTCACTCAAGGTGAGTGAAGATAAGGTGGCACGCTATCTTCGGACTGCATTTAAAGCATGCCAGAGAGGAACGGATCTTACCCGGCGTCTATTACAGTTCTCAAGGCAAGAGCAGTTTAGTGCTCAGGCCTGTCAGGTTAATGATGTTATTGAAGGCTTGGAGGAATTACTCGGGAAATCACTAACGACTCAAATAAAATTGGTTACTGAGGTCAAATCTGACCTTGACTGTATCTATGTCGATCGGGGAGATCTGGAGGATGCTCTGATTAATTTGGTGCTCAATGCTAAGGACTCAATGGCAGGAGAGGGGCAGATCACCATCAGAACCGATGAGTCACATCTCAGTGGGCATTTACCTGGCATTACCGGAAGACCACTAGTGGAATCTGGAGAGTATATAACTATATCTGTTATCGATTCTGGCTGCGGTATCGTTACAGAGCTGCTGGAAAAGATCTTCGAACCGTTTTTTACGACTAAGGATAAGAGTAAAGGTACCGGGTTGGGGCTCTCTATGGTCTATGGGTTTGTGAAGCGTTCTAAAGGGTACATGAGTGTGATTAAATCTGATTCACAAGGGTCTGAGTTCAGGCTTTGGTTTCCTGTCGCTAAGAAGCTGGCTCGTCAGGAAATACAGTCAGATGCAAAAGGGGGGATCCCGAGAGTCACACAGAAATTAAAAGTGCTCATTGTTGATGATGAAGTGGAATTGTTAAATGTACTGACTGATTACTGTGAGTTACTTGGAATGGAAGTCGAAGCCTATTCAGATCCGATTCTTGTGAGAGAAAAGTATAAATCAGGCCTAAATGGTATTGGGCTACTCATTACTGATGTGCTGATGCCTGGTGGGATAAATGGCTATGAGTTAGCCAATGAGCTTTCGTCGAAGGCGTCAATCCCCATTTTGTTAATCTCAGGTTTTATCGGCGATATTGGTATCACTAACAATGCACAGATGCCTTATAAAGTACTTCATAAACCATTTGATTTAGATGGTCTGGTTACTGCACTGCAGCAGGTCGGGATCAGTTTTTCGTTGGATGTCATTTAGCTATTTATGAGCCGTTCGAGTCTTCGAGTGCGAAGCATATTTAAGAAGTAAAAAACGGGGCATTTTTAAAAGGAGAAATCGAGCATGGAAGAGATATTAGTTTGGGTAGTTGATGATGACGAAGACTATTGCGACCTTATGCGGGAGGTGCTCATCGATGAGCACAGTGTGCAGGTGTTTAATGATGCTTACTCTTATCGCCAAGCTTTAGAGTCGATTACACCAGATCTTATTTTGATGGATATTAACCTTCCAGATATAAGCGGTATCGAACTCTGCCAGGAGCTGACGGCTTCGGGTAAAGACACGGCGGTGATATTTGTGTCTGGCATGAATACTCTCGAAGAGCGTCTCAGGGCTTACGATGCGAGTGCCGTAGATTTCATTGCTAAACCTTTTGAGCTAAAGGAGTTGGTGGCTAAAGTTCAGGCAGTTGCATCATATCAGAAAAAAAAGCGTTCCTTGGTGCAGGCTGAAACCATGTCTCGAAATATGGCATTTCAATCGATGACCGAGTCGTCACAATATGGTGCGGTCTTGCAGTTTTTCAGGCAGTGCTTCCTATGTCATGATTATCAGAGCCTGGCGGATGCCTTTTTTGATTTGATGCAGCAACTTAACTTAAATACTTGTTTGGAGATCAGAGACGCTGAAGTGCATTATTTTGCTCCATCACATGGGGATATCAGTCCCATCGAAGCCAATATTCTTGAGCTTTTGGATAAGCATGGGCGTTTATATGATTTTGGTAGCAGAACTATCTGTAATGATAAACATGTCTCTTTCTTGATAAAGAATATGCCGTTAGATGATGAGATTTTATATGGAAGGTTAAGGGACATTATCGCGGTTATTGTAGAAGGACTGGAGGCGCGGGTGTTGGATATTGGGCGGCAGCAGACTCTAAAGCATGTCTTTATGGAGATCCAGGGACTACTGGGGAATATTAGTGGTGCAATTTTAGAACATGACGAGAAATTCAGTGCCGCTTTGACGGGAATGACAACGGAGATCCGTACCAGCTTTCATGTTTTAGATATGACTGAGGAGCAGGAAGATTACTTTGCATCTATGGTTGAAAGAAACTTAAAAGAGGCTAATTCGGCAGGTGACGCTTTTTATCGCCTTCAGGGGTCATTGAATACGGTGAAAAATGTTGTCGAATCCAGCGTTTCTTAAGGGCTATTTAATTGATTTAGTTTTAATTCTGTTGATCTTAGTCACATTCATTTAACAATAGTCTTTGATATATTGGGCGTTATTTCATCTATTTACTAATATTGTATATAACGATGTTCTTGATATGGAGACAACTATGTTTGCAAGGCTGAACAGTGATCATAAGCACATTGCCATTTTGCTAAATGTTCTAAAGGTTAAATATAGAAAGTTAGCCGAAGGTGAGGGAGTCAACTTTAACCCTGTCTCTTATACACATCT
>SDWK01000675.1 GCA_004195335.1 Shewanella sp. | reverse complement strand
TTTATGGACTTCAAATTTGCCAATGAGGTCACCCGTAGAGAAATGGTCAAAATCGGCATCGATATCCGTGACCCCGAGCAGGCTGTCGGGACGCTCTCCGGGGGGGAGCGGCAGACCGTTGCCATTGCCCGCGCGGTCTATTTCGGGGCCAAAGTCCTTATCCTGGACGAACCCACCTCCGCCCTGGGTGTGCGACAGACTTCCATGGTATTGAAATATACCGACATGGTCCGCAAAAAGGGGCTCGGCGTCATCTTCATTACCCACAATGTGCGCCATGCTTATGCAGTGGGAGACCGTTTCACGATCTTAAACCGCGGCATAACGTTGGGCAATTTTACCAAAGATGAGATTACCATTGATGAATTGCAGACGCTTATGGCCGGCGGCGTAGAACTGGAAGACCTTTCGGCCGAGCTGGGCAGTAACCTCTAATCGGCTGTAAATTACGCATCAAACGCCAAATCAGTTAACTTTATAGCAAACAAGTGATTTTACATTCATCCATCAACTTTTGATTTGGTTTTGGGTTAGGAGGAGGAACGGCACTGCTCATTGGTGTAACAAATATTAATTCAGTTTTTTCACGTAGCCCTCTCTTAACCAAAATGTCATGAATAACATAAGAGAACTCATGTGGCGCAGGCGGACATTTATAAGGTAAACGAGCGACAGAAACCACAATTTTACCTCCGTTAAAATGTTTCAATTTCTCCTTAAAAGTTAGCACATCATCCATTGAACAAATATCGTGGCTTCCCTCTTTTAGCCCGGGGACAAATTCTGCATAGGTATCTACGCCTAGTCCTATAACCAGCACATCATATTTGACTACATTGCCTGCGGTTATTATTTGCTTATTTTCTAAATCAATTGCAGTTACTTCACCAATGACAAGGCTCACATGCGTTAACTTTAAGGAGTCTATTTTTAGTTGATCGGTCACTTCTTCACGCGTGTTCCGATCAGCTAATACAAATTGGTAAGCTG
Organism: Shewanella sp.; assembly: GCA_004195335.1. Classification (GTDB taxonomy): domain Bacteria; phylum Pseudomonadota; class Gammaproteobacteria; order Enterobacterales; family Shewanellaceae; genus Shewanella. The sequence goes on along the minus strand of SDWK01000675.1, from coordinate 14,630 downwards.
CGCCAATTATTTTAGGGCCACCCCGATCAATAAGGGTGACGGAAAGATTTGCTTCATTGCCAGAATCAATATGTGCATCAAACTCTTGGGCTAATGTCAGACCAGCGAATCCGCCCCCCAATATCACGACCCTTTTTTTGGGGGGGTTGTAAGATTGTGCCATTTCACTCTCCAGATTAGATTAAACAGGATTCCTATAGTTAGCTACAATCCGCCTAGTTGTTATCTTATAGAGCAAAAAAGGGAGAGATTAATGCTAGCTTTGTTATTTATAGCATAGCCAGATAATGCGCATATAAAACTACGGTAAAGTAAATAAATTTCACTCAGCCGTAAAATCCAAATTTTAGTAAAAGACAAGACAGCCATATCTTTTGTCTTTTCTGCCATCCCCTACCAAGCTTTAAAGTGCCTCTACCTCTACTTGGTCTCGTGTGGGCTGTCTATCATGACCTCCGCAAGAGGAACGTTAATAAACATCCAAACACCTTCGGCCACCAATATTCCCGTAGGAAGGTGAATATGGCGTAGCCATAAGCTATGAACGTGAGACAAGGATGTTGAGCTGGCCTGATACAGGATGTATATGGATACCGAACTGGCTGTTAAACAGGGATGTTGTTGATAAGGCAGCTCTTTGACATCTGACCCATAGGGATATGGGAAATGTCACTATTATGTAGGGAACATCATTGACCATGTCACCGCTGCATTTGTGAATCCATTCACGTCAGACGAGCAGTCCTCCTTGCCCTACTCTTTATTGCAAGAAGGGAATGGAATTCCACGGCTTTAGTGGCCATATGATAAGTGAGCTCAAAGTAAACTTTTCTACGACAAAGCCAAAAAACCATGCTCACTTCCCACTGAGTTGGCAACAGTATTAGCCACAGCGATCAACCTGTCTTTTATCGCCTGTTCAATACCAACGCCGCCCTGAAGCAAATCATCAACCGCAATAAAAGCAATTGTCATCAGGCTGCTGCTTTCATAATGATAAGCATAACCCGATTCTACCACCCAACTTTCAGCACTGGCCGCTCTAGCAGTCTTCATCTGTTGCATCTTCTCATCCAATGACCTGACAAGGGTAAAATCAAAGGAGAGGACAAAATCTTCATTACCGTACCAATCCGCTTTTAGCGCCTGAAAATTGATCCACATCTCCAGCTGGGTCAACAACGGCTTGAGCGAACTTGAGAAGCAACTATCGGCCGCTATCGTAATGGGAAGTTCTTGTTGCATATTTGTCTTTGCCTTTGTCATGGGTCATGGGTCATGGATCATTCTGCTGATAACTTTAGATTTTGCTATCTAACAATCCCAGATGCAACCACAACAATGACATTAAACCCGCCGCAGATTACAACAGTCCCCGTTGGAAGGTGAATATGGCGTAGGGATCATCATTGACCATGTATTTCTCGGCATTCAGGCATCCTGCCAATCAGATAATGGTTAAGGATCGGGGAATCGTGGCGCATAAAAATGAGTCCGCAGGTTACAACTTCCCCCGTTGGAAGTTGCCGAAGTACGTAGACACAAATGCCGTAGAACCATCAAGGATGATGGTTCAGGCTCGGGGCTACATGGATGTAGCATCTGAGCCGTTAGGCAATTTTTGTTGGAGTATGAGGCCCGTACTCAATGCATGTAACTTCGCCGGGGCGGCACGGGGAGATCCAAGAGGGGGATTGCTGTTGATCTCCCTCTTGGCCTGGTGTGGAATGGAATTCCACGACTTTCTCCAAACGAAGTTTGGAAATGGCTTATTTAAGCCATAAAATCCCTTCCTTCACCATCCATGGCGATCAGGGATAAGTACATCCATGTACAAAAAAGCGAACCATCTCTGGTTCGCTTTAATCAATTCGCGGCTAAAGCCGCTCCTACAAAAGGTTATCTACGAAAACCTATTCGTAATCACTGATTGGTACGCAGGCACAGAATAAATTTCTGTCGCCAAAAACATCATCGATACGATTAACCGTAGGCCAGAACTTGTTTTGCTTAACCGCTGCCGTTGGGAACACGGCGATCTCACGGCTATATGGACGTTTATCAAACTCAGGGTCCATGATGTCAGCCAGCGTATGCGGAGCATTGTGCAGTGGGTTGTTGTCGACCGGCCACTCGCCAGACTCGACACGTGCCACTTCACCGCGGATAGAGATCATCGCTTCGATGAATCTGTCCAGCTCAACCTTAGACTCTGATTCCGTCGGCTCAATCATCAAGGTTCCCGCAACCGGGAAGCTCATGGTTGGCGCGTGGAAACCATAATCGTTCAGACGCTTAGCGATATCCATCTCGGTGACGCCAGAGGCTTCTTTGAGCGGACGCAAGTCGATGATGCACTCGTGTGCGACGCGGTCATTACGGCCGGTGTACAGCACAGGATAATGCTCAGACAGCTTCTTCATCACATAGTTAGCGCTTAGCAGTGCAACTTGCGTTGACTGTCTCAGCCCCTGATAACCCAACAACTTGATGTACATCCAAGTGATAGGCAAGATGCTTGCGCTGCCGTATGGCGCCGCAGAAACCGCACCATTATTGTCAGATTCACGACCGTGCTTAACCACAACGTGACCCGCGACAAATGGGGCTAAGTGAGCCTTAACACCGATTGGGCCCATACCGGGTCCACCGCCGCCATGTGGAATAGCGAAGGTCTTGTGCAAGTTAAGGTGAGACACATCGGCACCGATAAAGCCGGGCGTTGTCAGTCCAACCTGCGCATTCATGTTGGCACCGTCGAGGTAAACCTGACCGCCATGTTGATGAATGATGTCGCAGATCTCACTCACGGTCTCTTCGTACACGCCGTGAGTCGATGGGTAGGTGATCATGATGCATGAAAGGTTCTCAGCCACTTCGGCCGCTTTCGCTTTGAGGTCTTCCATGTCGACATTACCGGCTTTATCACACGCGGTAACGACGATCTTCATGCCAGCCATCTGAGCCGAAGCCGGATTAGTACCATGAGCAGACTGAGGGATCAGACACACATTTCTGTGAGCATCGCCACGTGAGAGGTGGTAATTCCTGATAGCCAGCAGACCGGCATACTCGCCAGATGCACCCGAGTTTGCCTGCATACACATGGCGTCATAGCCTGTGATGTCGACAAGCCAAGTTGAGAGCTCTTCGATAAGGTCGGTATAACCTTGCGCCTGATCCAGTGGGCAGAACGGGTGCATGTTACCAAACTCAGGCCAGCTGATCGGCATCATCTCTGTCGCCGCATTCAGCTTCATGGTGCATGAGCCCAATGCGATCATAGAGTGGTTCAGCGCCAAATCTTTGTTTTCGAGACGCTTGATGTAACGCATCATCTCGGTTTCGCTGTGGTAGCGATTAAAGGTCGGGTGAGTCAGGATGGCGTCAGTACGTACCAGCTGAGCCGGTATAGAAAGACTGCCAGCCTTGATGATTTCAGCATCCAGTGCGGCAACATCTAACCCATGGCCTTCGCCTAAGATGATATCGAATAGCTGAGCGACATCGTCACGATTCGTGGTTTCAGCCAGGCTGACACCTAAAATGCTCTCTTTGTCACTGGAGTCATCGATGCGAAGGTTAACACCCGCAGCCACGGCGCGCGCCGCAATGGCTTGGCTGTCGCTGCTTGTTAGAGAGAGTGTATCGAACCAAGTATTGTTAACCAGTTCAACGCCTTTGGCAGTCAGACCCGATGCCAGAATATCAGTCAGGCGATGAATACGCTCGGCGATAGTCTTAAGACCTTGTGGGCCATGGAATACGGCGTAGAACGAGGCCATGTTCGCTAGCAATACCTGTGCGGTACAGATATTTGAGTTGGCTTTTTCACGGCGGATATGTTGCTCACGGGTCTGCATCGCCATACGTAGCGCGCGGTTACCGCGGGTATCTTGAGAGACACCAATAATACGACCCGGCAGTGAACGCTTGTGTTCATCGCGAGAGACAAAGAATGCCGCGTGCGGACCACCAAAGCCCATAGGGACGCCGAAACGTTGTGAACTACCAAAAACCACATCTGCGCCCATAGAACCTGGTGACTTAAGCATGACCAGTGACATGATGTCGGCGGCAACCGATACCACGGCCTTCTTGGCGTGCAGTTCGGTGAATAATTCTGTGTGATCGGTGATCTCACCGAAACGGTTGGTGTATTGGAACAGGGCACCAAACAGCTCGTAGTTGACCGCTTCACTTGCAGGGCCGACGATAACCTCGAAACCAAAACATTCGGCGCGGGTTTGCACTACATCCAATGTTTGCGGGAATACGTCATCGGCGACAAAAAAGATGTTGGCTTTTTTAGCCTTAGACACACGCTTAGCCAGCGCCATGGCTTCTGCCGCTGCGGTGGCTTCATCGAGCAGTGATGCCGAGGCCAAGTCCAGACCTGTCAGGTCCATAGACAGCTGCTGGAAGTTAAGAATTGCTTCTAAACGGCCCTGAGCAATCTCTGGCTGATAAGGAGTATAAGCCGTGTACCAACCTGGATTTTCAAGCACGTTACGTTGGATAACTGAAGGCACTTCAGTCCCGTAGTAACCCATACCGATATAGCTCTTGAGCACCTTGTTTCTGTCCGCTATTTCACGGATAGACGCCATACCTTCGGCTTCACCACACGCACTGCCAACGGCTAAGTCACGGTTAAGGCGAATTGACTCAGGTACGATCTGTTGGGTCAGATCTTCTAACGATTCTGCACCAACAAAGTTCAGCATCTCTTGCTGCTGCGCACTGTCCGGACCGATATGACGACGGATAAATAGTTCGTGCTGCTCTAACTGAGTGAGGGTTTCTGTGGTCATGATAAACCTGGTTCCATTTTTGCCAGTATCCAGCCTGTAGGGGACGGAATTACCGGTCTCATTTTTGATTAGTTTGGTTTAGCAGTTTGTAGCGGTATATACCCAAACCACTTCAAGATGCAGGATTCAGCATGTCGAGGTAGCTTGGGTATAACGAACAAAGCCTCAATCTAAGTAGAGTGAGGCTTTGTTTTCAATCGACTATTACTCTTCGTCGATAACGGCTTGATAGCCTTCTGCATTAAGCAGGTTGTCGATTTCTGCAGTATCACTAGGCATGACGCGGAAGAACCAACCATCACCAAATGCATCGCTGTTGACCAGCTCTGGAGAATCTTCAAGCGATTCGTTAACGGCAAGTACTTCACCCGATATCGGCGCATAGATGTCTGATGCGGCTTTAACTGATTCTGCAACGGCACAATCTTCACCAGCGGTAACGGTATCGCCAACTTCAGGAAGCTCAACGAATACCATGTCACCTAAAAGCTCTTGTGCGTGCTCGCTGATACCCACGGTATAACTACCGTCTTCTTCTTTACGGATCCACTCGTGAGAAGAGGCGTATTTCAATTCAGCTGGAATGTTGCTCATTATTCTTAATCCTTAGTCCGTTATCTAAATTCTTATTAATAAGACAATATACTGATTTATTGTTCGAATTAGCAGGTGTTTTATTCAAGTTTTACGAGCCTACGCACACTTGATACGCATGGATAACCATTGGCAACAAAAAACTAACCACCACTAACTCTATTATCTGTTCTGTTTCTGCGCAAAGACGCAGCGGTTTGTTCAGGTTTTAGGAGCCTGCACGGAGTTGATACGCCAAGCTTATAATCACTAAAAACCATTAAAACATACACCTGCAATTTGACGAGGTTAGCCGAAACTTGATTCGAGTTTTAGGAGAGAGCGCGGAGTTGATAAGCATCAATGAGCACTCTCGACAACAAAATCGGATTAAATAGCTATAACCTCGTTAAATAGTTAAAAGGCTTGTTTACCGTTGCGTACAAAGCTAGGGGCGATAACTTTAACAGAGACGCGCTTCTTGCGCATTTCGACTTCAGCAGTATCACCTATGCTTCTTGGCACGCGGGCCATCGCAATAGAATAGCCCAATGTTGGCGAAAATGTACCACTGGTAATGGTGCCCTGCTGCTCAACGCCTTCGGCGTCGGTGAAAAATACCGACATGCCCGAACGGATCACACCTTTGGCTTCCATGATAAGGCCAACCATCTTCTCAGTACCGGCGGCTTTAATCGCGGTCAGTGCTTCACGGCCGTTAAAGTCACGGTCCTGTGGTTCCCACGCAATGGTCCAGCCCATGTTGGCCGCTAACGGGTTAACCGTTTCGTCCATATCCAGGCCGTATAGGTTCATACCGGCTTCTAAACGCAGAGTATCACGAGCACCGAGTCCACATGGCTTAACGCCAGATTCTAACAGTGCCTGCCATAGCGCTTCGGCTTCGGCTTCAGGCACGATGATTTCGTAACCCGTTTCGCCGGTATAACCGGTTGTCGCGATAAACAGCGAGTCGGCTTGGACACCGAAGAAAGGCTTCATGCCTTCGACTGCGGCGTTTTGGTCAGCGTTAAAAACCGTGGCCGCTTTCGCTTTGGCATTCGGTCCTTGAACGGCGATCATCGACAACTCTGGACGTTCGGTGATAACAACATCGAAGCCTTTAACCTGCGAGGCTATCCAGGCTAAGTCTTTTTCACGTGTGGCAGAGTTAACCACGACACGGTAATGGGTATCGGTAAGATAATAGGTGATCAGGTCGTCAATCACGCCAGCATTATGGTCCAGCATACCGCCGTATAGCGCCTTACCGGGAACCTTAAGCTTAGCGACATCGTTCGCTAATAATTTACGTAGGAAAGCACAGGCATCGGTGCCAGTCACATCGACAACAGTCATGTGTGACACGTCAAACATACCGGCATCTTGACGAACGGCGTGATGTTCTTCGATCTGTGAACCATAGTTAAGAGGCATATCCCAACCATGAAAGTCGACCATCTTGGCGTCTGATTCCAAGTGCTTGTTAAAGAGTACTGTTTTATTAGCCATTATTATCTCTTCTTTGTAGCCCTTTTCGGGTCTTTGCCTGGCGTAGGGAACTCACTGCCAGGATGTGATTGCAAAGATAAAACTTACATCCATTGCGTTAAATAGAGATGCATCGATAATTAACGTAACGTATCAAAATGCGGCGAAATTATACCCTGAGTCACAGTTTTGTATACAAGAGAATTTTCTAATCCGAACGATTAAATCATTACTTTTTCTCATGTTAAACATGTGCGTTTTTTACATACACAGAGATACTTACAGATAAAACGCTAACAACTTACTGAAAAAATTGGATTATTAATCCTGCCCTACTGAATGACTATTCTGCTTTACAGAGTTTGGGCAGGCTGCTTTTATTACCCATCGCCTGTTGCATAAACAGTGTTTTCACAGGAGAAATATTATCGACCAAATTCAGGCCTAAATCCCGCAGGGCTTTTTTCAGCGGATTGCTCCCCTCGAAGAGACGTTTAAAGCCTTCCATTGCCGCTATCATCTCCAGGGCGTCGGCTTTTCTCCACCGCTCTAAGGCGCGCAGGTTGCTATAGTCGCCGATATCTTTGCCATCGAGTTTCAGCTCGCCAATAGTCTCAATAATGGCTGCCGCATCCAGAAAGCCTAAGTTGACCCCCTGCCCCGCTAGTGGGTGAATGGTGTGCGCCGCATCGCCGGCCAATAGCAGGCGGTGACGGGCAAAGTGACGGGCATAACGCATTCTGAGCGGGAAGGCCTGAGGCTCTCCTTCTAGGTGGCACATCCCCATACGACCATCGAACTCGGCGGTAAGTGTCCGTTCAAATTCTTGCTTGTCGGCGTCCAGCAGTTTTTTAGCCTTTGCAGGCGGTACCGACCAGACGATAGAGCAGAGGTTAGCTTCATACAGAGGCAGAAAGGCCAGTGGCCCTTCATCCAGAAAAACCTGTCTTGCGGTGTCTAAATGCGGGATCTCGGTACGTATGCTGGCAACGATGGCGTGATGACCATAATCCCAGAATGTCATCGGAATTTTGCACTGTTCACGTACCCAAGAGTGGGCGCCGTCGGCACCGATCACTAACGCGGCACTGAGGTTGTCGCCATTGTCCAACGTCAACCAGGCTTCACGTTCACCGAAGGCTATTTTCTCTAAACGGTGATTCTGCAGATGGGTAATTTCATCGAACTCGGCCGCTCTCTTGGCCAGGGCAAAACTGATATTGTCATTTTCGATGATACAGCCCAGATGCTGCTCACTCAGGGAGTGGGCATCGAAACCGATTTTCCCCAAGCTGTCCTTATCCCATACCTCCATCTTTTGGTAGGGGCTGAGACGTTCATTGTCTAAGTAACTCCAGGCACCCAGATTTTGCAGTAAGCGTTGGCTGGCCTTGTTGATGGCACTCACCCTCAGTCTGGCTTCGCCCGACACGGCATGAGTTTCACCGGCGTCGATAACCACAACTCGCAACTCTTCCATTGCCAGTCCGATAGCGGTAGCCAGTCCGACCATTCCACCACCGATAATGGCGACATCATAGGTTTGTGTACTCAACATTTAACCTTCCTTAAAAGTAAACTTTGGTGGTTCTGCAAAACAGGTGCTCAAAGCTAACGGTCAACGCTTTAGCGATGATGCTCGCCAGCCCATAGCACTACGCGCTATCGGTGTCTTCAATGGCGGTAGCCATGACAACAACCTCAATGCCAGGCTGCGTCCTGCGACGAGTGGCCAATAGTTGTTAGAGAAGCCCCGTACCAGAAACTCAATATTGGTCATGGTAGCGGTCCGGTCTGCTTCCCGGCTTTGCAGATATCGATGGATAACATCGGCACAACCCAGATCTAACGCCTCGCCCGCCTCAGTCTCTATGGTCTGCTTAAGCACATCGAGTAAGCTCACGAGATCTCTCAGGCCTAAGTTAAATCCCTGACCGGCAATGGGATGCAGTGTCTGCGCCGCATTACCGATAAAGACGGTGCGATGATAAATAGGTCTTGGCATATGGGAGAGCTGTAACGGATAAGAGTGGCGTTCACCAACATCGGTAAACTGACCGGCGCGATAACCAAATGCCTGTTGCAGTTCGGCTAAGAACGCCTCTTTAGGCACCGTCATTAAACGCTCGGCATCATAGGGCCTTAACGCCCACACCAAGGAGACCCTGTTAACCCCTTTCGACTTGGCCATGGGCAAAATAGCCAGAGGACCTGAATCGGTAAATCGCTCAAACGCCCAATTTTCATGGGGCTTGCCAACTTCTACATTCGCAATGATCGCAACCTGATCGAAATCGACCTGTTCGAGCGGCAGTTTAAATGCCTGCCTGACTTTGGAGTTAACGCCATCGGCGGCCACCAGCAAGGATGCTCTTAATTGGGTACCATCATCGAGTGTCAGCAGTTGGGCATCAGGCAGTGCCTCAACCGAAGCAAGTTTGGCCGGACAATAAAGCTCGATGTCGGTATCGGCAATCTGTTTAAACAACACCTGCCCCACGGGCTCCAGTTCGATCACTTGACCCAAGTGTTTGATGTAGAAATCATCGGCATTGAGCTCGGTCATGCCAAAGTGACCCCGATCTGAGATATGAATGTTCTCTATCGGGGTGCCAAGATGGGCTATCTTGGGCCAGATCCCGAGTCGATTCAGCTCGAAGATAGAGCCATGGGCAACAGCAATTGAACGCGCATCGAAACCAGGATGATTGTCATCGGGGCGATGGGCCTCGATAAGGGCTATTTTGAGTGGTCTTCGAAGGTCTTTGGCCAATTTCCTTAACCCTAAGGCTAAGGTGGCTCCGGCCATGGCACCACCAACGATGGCGACATCGACAACATTGATATTCTGGCAGATATCTTGTTCAGTTTGAGCTTTCATTAAGTCTCTCTACGACTGACTTATTATTAGTGAATAACACTCGTGTCTTGATCTGTGGGCTCTGGGCCAAACTCGGAGTAGCAGAGCAAGGCTGCCATCTTAGCGAACTCCATCAGCTCCATGTACGCAAACTCAGACTCTTCATCATCGGCGACATCAAATTCCACCAACGCAATTTCGGCAAGATCTTTAATGACCTCCTGAACATCACTCGACGCCTTATTCAGCTTAGGCTGAACCATGGCGATACCGGTCAGGAAGCTTTGCACCCATAGAGATAGCGCCTCGACACGTATCGCCAAGGGCTCTTCCTCTTCAGGAAGCATCGGCGTAAATCCAAAATCGGCATCCGCCAATCTTGCCAGCGAGTCCTGATACAGTTCATCGATGAGATGTTGTAGCGCATCCGGTAGGGGTTGACCATCATTCATCAACTCAAGAAAAGCGCTATTCCACGCCTTTTTTGATTGCTCGACACCACCGCAAATCAAGCCCACAAGCGCGCCATGAACTTCAACCGGCTGCTGACCAATTTCTGCCGCATTTAATGCAGCCATTAAGTTGTCTATACGTAAAGAAGGAGGGGTAGCCATAACTGTGTCCGAAAGCAAAAAATACACTGGTACACATGCTAGCAGAAGTGACCCGTTCGACCAAGAAAAGCCATGCACAACACCAACATCAGATCAGTTATTCGTGGTTTTAAATACCAAGGGAGTGATAAGTTGTAAGTTATAAGGTGTAAGTTGAGGACAAAACTAACAAGGCGGCGAGCTTCGGGCTAAGGACAACGCTAAGAAAGTCGCGAGCTAAAGCTTTTATCTCGTGGCTCGAAACTCGTAGCCCTTAAACATTCGCGGCTAAAGCCGCTCCTACATAAAGATTCGAACACCCTTGGTATTGCTCTTACTTATCGTTCATGTCACCTGCTATTTGTCCATAATTAAGGCTGCTTTGGTTATCTGAACAAACGGTTCTAGCACTAGCCATTCTTGGGCATCTTAGCGCTTACTCAGAATGTTTGACCATTATTAAGACAGCTTTGGTTATCTAAACAACATTTAATCTAATCTTAAGCATCTTAGCGCTTACTCATGTTGCACTTTGCCATGCAGACCGATATAGTCCGCTCAAGAGCCAGCAGAAAGGATCCTTTGCGTCATGAGTAGCCATGCTATTGAAATTAGCTTATTAGGCCGTACGTACTCCATCGCTTGTCCACCAGGACAAGAGGGTGCACTGCAGCATGTGGCAAAAAATCTCGAGCAACAGTTGAGTTCATTGAAAACACGAACCAACAATTTGAGTCGCGAAGAAATTGCCATTATGGCAGCCCTGAATATCGGTTATGAGTTGTTGGAAGAACAGCAAAAGAATCAAGATTATATTAAGCAGATGGATGATAAAATCGGTTTGCTTCAGTCGACGTTAGAGAATGCGCTCGTTGAGAAATCAACAAAAGACGATTAGACTGTAGATAGAGATAGAAGTTAGAAACAGTGTTCTGGACTGAATTTTCTGGAATGAGTTAAAGATAAAATTTTAATCAGTGCTCAACTCTTCAGTTCCACCTTTAAGGGTGTGACGATTAAGCTAAGAAGATGGCTCTGATAACCAGTTTTGCTCCCTGGGATTCGCGTCAGCCGGCAATGTCCCTGTGCCGATATTTACAAAACCCAGGGTGAATGTTTTATTGACATTGTGCATGCTCGGCTCGTATCGAGAAGCCTTAGGATATAATCATTTACCCGCCTTGAACTACGGTTCAAGGGCTACGTTGGCAACGGTTTTTTGGGGAGCAATTTATTAAGAAGGTTCTAGGACCTAGGTTCGAGTCACAAGATTCGAGCAACAAATCAGCCATCACTGAAAAGTGGTGGCTTTTTTGTATCTGGAATTGAAGCACTCAGCCTCAACCCTTTACACATTCGCGGCTAAAGCCGCTCCTACATAGGCCATACTCACTTCAACTCTAATACAACCTTAAGCGTCACCTTATCCTCAAGTCCTCAGCCAAAAAATCGATATTCTAAACATGATGTTAACAGTCACAGTCTATTCGCGAATTTCTTGCACTCTTTCTTAGATAGCAGCCATGCCTTCTTTTTCTCTTTCTGAAAAGCCTCGATATATCCGCCGCCACCTAGCTTGTCGCGACCAATCTCATCTGACTTAGCCTTAAGCCCCAACGCCTTGAGTCGATATCCGGGTGTATCTTTAAGTTTCAGTGCGCACACCTGATACTTAGCCGCAAACGAGGCGGCGACCTTCTCATCGAACCCCGCTACTGCCGTACTGGCAAAAGCCAGCCCTGCAGCTAACCCAAGCAGCGCCCCGGCGCCAGCGGGTACGATAAGGTATGCGAGAGAGATTTTCAGGCTTCCAATAAAACCAAGCTTACGGCCTTCACTCTTTTTTACTCGCCTATTAAGATTTTTCATCGACCCTTTCCACTCCACTTTTAGCTAAATTTGTACGTCTTACATTTGTGACCAAAGCCAAAGCACTCTCCTTGCTCTTAAAAACAGGAGTTCTTCATAATTGCCTTGTCAGTAATCAAGATTCATTATTTGAAGGGCGATAATATAGAGACTTGTCAGACCAACAACTGTCCGCCACCGGACACTTGTTGTATATTTAGGGTCATTCATTGTTAACGCTGCATGATACTTCGCATCTGCTGCTCTAGCCTAAGGTAAAACCTGTGATTGATTCAGCATTATCAAGTAAGCTCCATTGGACAACAGAGCTGTCGCCAGACTTAACCTATAAGCTCCTCTCTATTGCTCAGCTCAGGAGCAAATTAACTGCCAGTGAATTAGATGATTCAAGCATTGCCCATCAAGGCATCAGTTTTATTCTGGAGGGTACTGTCACTATCTGTATGCAGACGCCCAACTTGAAAACCGTGAATAACATTGTGATGGGACAGGGTGATTGGTTCGGAAGTTATGATAGTAAGGATGCGAGTTACACCCCATTTTTTCTCACCGAAATAGAACCTGTACGTCTTATACACTTTAAAAATGCAGATCTACAGCGGTTAACCCATGAGAACCTTGAGATCTATAAGTGGTTCCATTCGCTCTCGTTTGAAGCAAAAGCCAAGTGGCTACAATCTCAACTCATGATGATTGAAAATTTGCGTTCACGCATTGTCTACCTGCTTATCGAGCTTGCCGCTCATATCCCATTTATTACCGGCCAAATACCTAAACTCTCTGTATCACAACAACAGTTCAGCCAGATCACAGGCATTGCCCGCCAGCGAGTCAACGAAACGCTCAAACAGTTAGAGAAGGAGCAGTTGGTTCATCTGGAGCGCAGCTGCATCTATTTAACCGATCTGACGGGCCTGGGGAATACACTCAACGATGTGGACCTTAGTATTCGCGACCCGCGAGAGTTAGTGTCTAAGTAGACTTACCCCTGACATAAAAACAGTACACTAGAAACAGATGAGATACCTTCATTTGTCGTCGACAAATTCTGAGGATACACTGGTGAAAGGGATACACAGAAGCAGACCATAGAAAGAGAATCAATCATTGAAATCGCAATTCTCATCGAGTCAATCGGCTAAAGCGACGCGCACGGCGCTAAGAGCGCAAGTACGCGATGCCCGCAGGTGCATAAGTGATAATGAACAACACAGCTTTGCTGCAGCGGCGGCGAAACAGATGCTTGCTGAAATCACTAAACTCAAGGCGAAACATGTCGCCCTCTACCTGACCAATGATGGTGAGCTGGATACTCAGCCGCTAATCCGTGCTCTTTGGGAGGCGGGGGTTATGGTGTATCTGCCCCACCTTCATCCTTTTTGCAAAGGCAACCTGCTCTTCTTCGCTTACACGCCAACCACGCCACTGGTACAAAACGCGCTCAAGATCTGGGAGCCCAAACTTGATATCACTAAGATGATGCTAGCTCACCAGCTGGATGTCGTTGTCACCCCCTTGGTGGCATTTGACAATGTGGGAGCCAGAATGGGCATGGGTGGCGGGTTCTATGACAGGACTCTGGTCAACTGGCAACACACAGGTAAACCCTATCCCATAGGTTTAGCGCATGATTGCCAGCAGGTCGAAGCACTCGCTAGCGAGCACTGGGATGTCCCTCTGCCTATGATAGTCACACCGACACGGGTGCTCGTGTTCTAGGTTCTAGGTTCTAGGTTCTAGGTTCTAGGTTCTAGCAGATCACAATCAACATCAAGGCTAAAACATCATCAAACATTCGCTCGCTCGAGAAATTTTCGCGGCTAAAGCCGCTCCTACAAGCGGAAACCAACAAAGAATAAGGAATAGAATGAAACTTCAATTTTTTGCCCCAACTCAGTTGGCTCCTTTTGCTCTGTTCGCCCTGCTCACGCTAACAACTACGGCTTGCTCGACTAAAGCGCCTGAGCTGAACAAAAACGCAGAGACAATCCCGTCAGTCCTTGAGGTCTCTCCGCAAGCGGTGCAACTGCCGATTGGCGATAATAGCCAAAATGCTCTCGATTGGGATGGCACCTATTCGGGTATCACACCCTGTGCAAGCTGCGAGGGGATCAAGACTCTACTGACCCTCAAGCGCGATAATCGCTATATTCTCGAATCTGAATACTTAGGCAGAAGTGATAAGACTTTTATCGAGCAAGGAGTGTTTGAATGGCACTCAGGCGGTAGCAAAATCACCTTGATAGACGATCCCGCCGACAAGGAACCAGGAAAACAATTTCTGGTCGGGGAGAACCAACTGTTTATGCTAGACAGTGCGGGAAACCGTATTGTCGGCGCATTGGCCGACAGCTATCGTTTAGTTAAAATTATACCTGCCAAGTGATAGGTTCACTCCCTTCAAGCGTCAGCACGGCATTGGTCTTAGAG
>SDWK01000209.1 GCA_004195335.1 Shewanella sp. | reverse complement strand
ACAACTAACCAATTAGATAATAGTTCATATGTTCTTAATTTTTGAAGAATTTAGTGATTTTTTGTTACGTTAAAATATCATCATGTCATATCACTGCAGTTTGTTTTCACCGCTTATTTGCTTCATCAGATACTTGCACAGCCCCATCAACGATTCTAACCGCATAAGAGTTAATATCTTCAAAGGCCGGGGGGCACAATACAGCACCCGTTTTTAAATTAAAGCGTGCGAAATGACGTGGACAGGTGATTTCATTACCGTTTATTTTCCCATTACTTAACTCGCCACCATCATGGCTGCAGACATTCTCTATTGCGAAGAGCTCACCGTCGATATTAACCAGAAGAAGCTCTACTCCTGCTAAATCAACTAGAGTATGCCTGCCAGGTTTTAAGTCACTGGCTGGAAAAACTTCGATCCATTTTGACATTTCATTGCTCCTTAGCAAGATTACAATAAACCAAGCTGCAGTTTGGCCGCGTCTGATATCATGTCATTACTCCAGGGAGGGTCGTAGACAAAAATAACCTCTATAGTGTCAACGTTAGCCACGCTAAGACACTTTTCCCGTATTTCTTCGGCTAAAATTTTTCCCATACCACAGCCAGCAGAGGTCAGTGTCATGGTAATGCGGACATGATGGCGGCCATCTAACAATGCATAGCAATTAATATCATAAATTAAGCCAAGCTCAACAATATTGATCGGGATTTCTGGATCATAACAGCTCCTCAGTTGGTCAACTATTCGCACCAAATTAACGCCATCCCCTGCGCCGACGTCCGCGTCTGCTTCGTTTTCCACGACATCATCCTTACCCAAGGCATCGGCATCTTTACCGGCAATACGCAATAGTTGTCCATGATCATTAACCGTATAGCTGCCCCCCAGTGCCTGTGTGATCACGACTTCCTTGCCCTTATTTAAGGTTACCGCTATTCCCGCAGGAATGGCTATGGCATTGCAGTCTCGTAATACCGTCACATGTTCAAAAAATTGCATCATCTTTAGTCACTCTGTCGAAACCAGCTGTTCGGAAACGGCATTGTCTAGCCCTGCCTTGAGCGCGTGCCAAGCTAGGGTAGCGCACTTGATCCTGGTCGGAAAATCTCTCACGCCACCTAACACCGTCAGTTTGCCCAAGCACTCCAAGGTTTCAACTGTCGGGGTTGGCTCAGTGACCAGAAGATGAAAATCTTCAAACAGCTGTTGTGCTTCGCTTACGGGAATATTTTTGATCCGTTCTATCATCAACGAGGCGGAAGCCATGGAGATGGCGCAACCAACCCCTTCAAAGCTGGCATCGAGAATTTTGTCATGGCTTACTTTTAAATAAAGCGTTAAACGATCGCCACATAACGGGTTGTATCCCTCTTGACAACAGCTGGGCTGATCGAGTTTTTTGAAGTTCCTCGGGTGCCTGCCGTGATCTATGATGACTTCCTGGTATAACGCCCGTAATTCCTCGTTCATGCCACTTTGCTCCTGTATTAGAAAATAATACCCGCTGCGTCAGTTAAACAACTTGTGCACTTGTGCCAATCCCTGTACTAACTGATCAACATCCGTTTCATTATTATAAAAAGCCATGGAAGCGCGTGCGGTAGCTGGCACCTTAAAGCGTTCCATCACTGGCATAGCGCAGTGATGACCGGCACGAATGGCTACGCCCTGATGATCCAAAATGGTACTGATATCATGAGGATGAGCACAGTCCAGTACAAAGGAAATAATACTGGCCTTGTGTTTAGCCCTGCCAATAATATGCAGCCCTGCAATTGCTTGGAGTCTCAGGGTTGCATAATCGAGTAATTGTTGCTCGCGCTGAACAATATTGTCAAAACCGATAGCTGCCAAATAATCGATTGCCGCCCCAAGTCCTACTACACCTGCAATATTGGGTGTGCCAGCCTCAAATTTATAGGGCAAACTATTGTACTCTGTGTGTTCAAAGCGCACGCTGCTGATCATATCCCCACCGCCTTGGTAAGGCTCCATTGCGTGCAGATACCGCTTTTTACCATATAACACGCCAACGCCAGTAGGCCCGTACGTTTTGTGACTGGAGAAGGTATAAAAATCACAATCTAAGGCTTGCACATCAACACTCAGATGTGCCGCAGCCTGCGCACCGTCCAGTAACACCGGAATATCTCTTTCATGCGCCATAGCAATCATTTGTTGTACTGGATTAATGCTGCCCAAGGCGTTAGAGACATGAGTGACCGCCACCAATCGAGTCTTTTCGTTTAATAATTGCTGGTAATTTTCCAGCATGATTTCTGCGCTATCATTGATCGGAATAACCTTTAACTGTGCACCCGTTTGTTTACATACCATTTGCCAAGGCACAATATTGGAATGGTGCTCCATGGTGCTGAGCAGGATTTCATCACCTGATTTAACCGACGGACGTGCATAGCTCTGTGCCACTAGGTTAATGGCTTCGGTGGCACCACGCACGAAAATAATCTCCTCGCGCAACGCTGCATTGAGAAAACGCCGCACTTTATCTCGCGTTGCTTCATAAGCTTGAGTCGCCCGCTCACTTAACTCATAGACCCCGCGATGGACATTCGCATTATCAACACGATAAAAGTGGGCGATGGTCTCGATCACAATATTTGGTTTTTGTGTGGTGGCGGCATTGTCCAGATAGGCAAGCGGCTGATGATGAGCCTGCTGCAACAGCAGTGGAAAATCACTGCGCAGCGCCGCCCAGTCAATCATATTTAGGGCCGGATCGCAGCCCGACGACATGATCGGCAACGAAGGTATTAATGGCATGACATGGCCCCCTTCTCTGTCGACATGAATTGCTGCAAGCTGTTGACATCACCACCGAAAAGCTGGTCAAGATGGGCAAGCACCGGAAGCTGGATAAACTCTCTCAGCGCCGGATTATCGATAAACTTAAGTACTTCACTGACAAAGCCATAAACCAGCCAGCTTTGGGCGTCTTTTTTGCAAACACCACGCGATTGGAGGTAAAACAGTGCCTGCTCATCCAACTGACCCACGGTAGCACCATGATTACATTTGACGTCATCGGCATAAATTTGCAGCTCGGGCTTAGTATCTACCTCCGCTTTTTTGCCGAGCAACAGATTCTTATTGAGTTGTTTGGCTGATGATTGTTGCGCTTGAGGAAGAATAATCACCTTGCCATTAAATACCGCCCGGGCACTCCCTTGGATCACACCCTTATAAATTTGCTGGCTATTACAGCCTGGGGCTAAGTGCTCTATTTGGGTGTGATAATCAACATGTTGTCGGCCAGCCACTAAATATGCGCCATTCAAAATGCACTCGGCTTGCCGACCGACTAGCTTGATCTGAATATCGTTTCTAGCCAGCGCCGCCCCCAATGAATAACTGTGCGATGTGAACGTACTCGCTTGCTGCTGTTCTACATACATGGCAGCAATGTGGCTGGTGTCAGTCGACTCATACTGTAATTTATAGTGGTCCAGGCGGGCATGGGGACTCAGGCGAACTTCAGTCACGCTATTAGTGAGGTTATTATTGATAACATTACGCTTAGGTCGTGTCTGCTCTATATTAGCTTCCAGTTGGGCGATATCAAGGTAATGCTCGACTAACGTTAGCTCTGCGCTTTCCTCTAGCACCAATAACAGCCGTGGGTAGCTGACAACAGCTTCATCGGTCGCCGTATTGATAAATAGGCAATGAATGGGAGTTTCAATTTTGGTATTTTTCTGTGCCAGCAATAACACCCCATCTGACATCATGGCAGTATTTAACGCGGTAAAAGGTTGCGTTGCATAATCGGCTATCCTCCCCAAAGTTGAGGAAAGTAGCTCTGCGTGCTCGTTCAGGGCTTGCGCAAGACTCGTCAAGACAATTCCCTCTTGCAACAGGTTAATGGTAGAAAGGCCCTCGTTATAATGACCATTGACAAACACCAGACGATGTTCAGCAACAAAAATAAGTTTGTTCAATACCTTGTCTGTAAGTGAATCAATTAAGGGGCTAAACAACGGTTTGGCAACACCATAACTCGCCTGCTCCAGCCGTTTTAATTTAGTGTATTTCCAGTTTTCATCATTTGCGTTGGGCAAGCCTTGAACAGAAAAGCTTTCCCGTGCGTGCTCTCTGATAGCGGTTAACCAAGGCAAGCGAGTCTTGCTTTGACTGTAATCTTTAAGTAAACGTTCGCAGGCGTTCATCTGTGACTCCTCTTTATGTCAAGTAGATTGCCCTGGCTTCAACCAGATAAAGGCGCCTTATCAACAAAGCTTGCATAACCATGCTCTTCCAGTTCAAGTGCCAATTCGGGACCACCCGATTGTACGATACGCCCGTCTAGCAACACATGAACAAAATCCGGTTTAATATAGTTTAACAAACGTTGATAGTGGGTCACCAAGATGATGGCACGCTGCTGCTTGGGAGTATCAGCAAGGCGAAAAGCATTGACCCCCTTTGCGACTAATTTAAGCGCATCAATATCTAGGCCAGAATCCGTTTCATCAAGGATCGCCAACTTAGGTTCAAGCACCAACATTTGTAAAATTTCGTTACGCTTTTTTTCACCACCGGAAAAGCCTTCATTGACCGAACGATAGAGCAGTTGCTCCTCCATCCCCACCTGCTGCACCTTATTTTTTACCCATTGCAAAAAATCCATCGCATCAAGCTCATTCAATTGCTGATGTTTTCGTTTGCTGTTGAGTGCCGTTTTCAGAAATTGCACGTTGCTAACGCCTGGAATTTCTACCGGGTATTGAAAAGCCAAAAAAACACCTTCACAGGCCCGTTCAGATATCGACAGCTCAAATAAGTTACGGCCGTTAAACAAAATTTCTCCCGCTGTCACTTGATAGTCTTCATGGCCAGCCAGTACATTAGCGAGCGTGCTTTTTCCTGAGCCATTTGGTCCCATAATGGCATGAACTTCTCCTGCGCCAACAGACAAACTGACCCCGTTAAGGATCGCATTACCTTGAATTTCCACATGCAAATTGTTAATTTTCAACATCATAAACTCCTCAACATAGCTGTCGTTTCTCTGCTATTTCCCTTCGTTTTTACCCTGTGCATCCTTCTAGGCTAACTTCCATCAATGCCTGCGCTTCAACAGCAAACTCCATTGGCAATTTATGAAAGATATCTTTGCAAAAGCCATTGATGATCATAGACACCGCATCTTCCGCTGTTATACCGCGTTGCAAACAGTAGAAGAGTTGTTCATCACTTATTTTTGACGTACTTGCCTCATGTTCAATTTTGGCCGAGGGGTGTTTAACTTCAATATAAGGGAAGGTATGGGCAGAACAATGTCCCCCAAGCAGCAAGGAGTCACATTGGCTATAATTTCTGGCGTTACTAGCATTTTGGCCAACAGACACTAAGCCACGATAGGCGTTAGAGCCATGACCAGCAGAGATCCCTTTAGAAATAATGGTGCTGGTAGTATTTTTGCCAATATGCGTCATCTTAGTACCCGTGTCGGCTTGTTGATAATTATTGGTTAAGGCAACGGAATAAAACTCACCAATGGAATTATCCCCCTTTAAAATAACACTGGGATATTTCCAGGTAATGGCGGATCCCGTTTCTACCTGAGTCCAGGATATCTTGCTGTGGTTTCCCCGGCATAAACCGCGCTTGGTAACAAAATTGTAAATACC
>SDWK01000423.1 GCA_004195335.1 Shewanella sp. | reverse complement strand
ATCAACAGCAATTAACGTGGACTTTAAAACGCGTGAATTAGATGGAACGTCTCAATATGAAGATTTAAATACGCTTTCTAGATTAAATGACTTCACAGAAACCGTTATGGCTGGTGGTGATATGGCCAAAGGTACCTTTGGTTTAGATCAATGGGATGACACCGATGGACTCATCTCTGCGACCGGCAATAGCTTTACCTCTGATGTTGGATATGAGACACGCCCAACCTCAGTAGGCTTTGATGGAGAGTTTACAGTTAGCTTCTGGCATCTGTATAACTTAGAAGCGGGCTATGATGGTGCTGTTGTTGAAGCAAGCGTAAATGGAGGTGATTGGGTTGATGTTACCGCTATGGGAGCGACTTTTGTCGGTGATGGATATACGGAGACTGGGCTCGATGATACAGAGGCCGCTATTGCTGGCCGCTCTACATTCTCTGGCTTCAATTACGGTTGGGAAACCATCAATTTTGGTGAGACCTTAAATGGTAACCAGGTGCAATTCCGCTTCCGTGTTGCAACAGATTCCGCCGTTGTACCTGATCCTGTATCTGGTTTCGCCGCAGGTTGGTATATTGATGACATTACGTTCACCAATACACAAACAAGTATGTTCTCTGATGTGGTCGCTGGTGATACTTACGCTTGCGAAAACCGTCTCCCTACGATCACAGCAGCAGCGAGTTCAACTCTGGTTAAAGAAGGCGATGTAGTCACATTGTCAGCTGCAGCCATTGATCCAAACGCTGGTGATACTTTAACTTACTCATGGGTGCAGGACTCGGGTCCAGCCGTAACAATTACTGGGGCCGATACAAAAGAAGCTAGCTTCGTTACTCCTAAGCTCGATCCTAAGCAGGCGATGAACTTTACCGTAACGGTAAATGATGGCACTTCAAATGTGACTAGCAGTGTGAAAGTGAGCTTTGCAGCTGTTCCTAAGGTCGAAAAAAGTAGCGGTGGTGGTTCTCTAGGTTGGTTATCTCTATTACTTGTACCATTTGCAGCGTTCCGTCGCCGTAAGTAGTATGAATGTGTAATATAGCCAGCAATTAAATCTACACAACAAAAAGCCATAACAACGTTATGGCTTTTTTAATTCTATTTGCCAACTACAACTAATATTTTTCAGTGTTATCTAAAGGGCTATAATCGATCTCGATTTCGACAGTAGAAAACTGTTCCTCTCCTTGCAATGCCCGATACAAGGGAAGTAAATCAGCCTTATTATATAACGGCGTTAATCGATAAGTCTGGGAAGCAATCTCTTCCACATTAAATTGATTAGTAAGTGGCTCTATGCTCTCAACCGTCTGTACAACAAACGTTCCTTTAAGTACTCCAAACTCTGACATGCTAGGGTTGAAAACTCTTAATCCTCGACTTAAAATTTTATCTTGAACTATAAATTTCTCACCATTAAGCTTATAACTGGTGCTACCATTTGTTGACAGCTTTAAACGCGATAAACTTTGCTCAGAAACAGTTGCATCTCGTTTCTCAAGATCTTGTATCACTGATTTAGCATTGAGTACCTGTGGTTCTTTATTTGCTTCGTCAGATGAACATGACGCAGTAAAAACCAATATTGCAGTTAAAGTGATAAACCTCATAATGCTCCTTAATCCCTAAATCACATTGAATAACCCCAAGCTTACACACTATTGCAACATTGCCGCAACCGTGACATTCAAGTGTTCAACTAAATCTCAAACACTTGTGTCATCACCTTATACATCTCTGTGCCCTGATAAACCGATGCCGAGGCAAAATGTAAGATAGGTACGCAGTCCTGACTGAGACTCAGTGGCGTCAGCACCCGCGCGCTACCATAAAGGTCCAGCCGAAGAATATTTGCCAACGGGCTTCCTGCCTCGAGGGGTTCGCCTAGCTTTGCTAGGTATTCCACCATACCTCCCATAGGCGCATGATACTTTTTGTAATTTTTAAGGTAACAGGCATAGCGTGACATTTTTGCAGGCTCAACTTCTTGAGCGATAACACCACGGTGGCTCAGGTAAGCTAAAATCCCTTTAGCATCAATGAGGGCATCATCCAAATTAATGTTCTCTTGAGGCCCCAACTCCAGCGTGAAAGCGGAAACGGGCACCTGGCATTCACGACCGATAGCGTTCATATAGTCAGCTAGCCGCCACCATGGACAAAAAACAGACTCATCCATCGCACCGCCAAACTCATTGGGAATGAGTAAGGTATAAGGAATAGAAAACAATGATGCGGCGTCGGCCTCATACTCGGGACAATAGAGGTGTTTACACGACTTAGGTCCAGTGTGAAGGTCTAAAACAATATCAGCCTGATGCGCCATCAGTTGAAGATTTATCGCCTGCTGATGGCCCGTGGTTATCCCCCACTCGCTCGATAGACGTTGATAACAGCCCTCCACAAGCATCGCTCGATATCGAACAATGATCTCTGCATCACTAAGTTCTTGATGTGCTTCATACCATTGAGCGACATTGACCTTATGGTCCAAATACTCCCGGTTCCAGTTAACACCGGTAATGGGATCGAAACGACCTAAAGTAAACTCACCGCTCTTTTGATTAATTCCTAAAGGGTTTGCCAAAGGAACAAGCGTAATATCACCACATAGGGTATAGCCTTCTAATAGCTGCATAAGCTGATAAATAACGGCATTACCCTGCACCTCGGCGCCATGAACATTGGCTTGAATATAGACACTCGGCGCCGTTGCTTGTTCAGCCTTTAAACTGAAGATGGGAAGCGTAAGGTCTTGGCCTGTAGCTAATTCACCGATTTTTAGCGATGATTGGGTAACGCTCATCATATATCCTTTAGCCACTTTTATTCTCTAAACCCTTGTTCTAGAAATAATTGCTCTAGAAACTATTGCTCGAACAGGTTTGCATGAAGCGCACTCACGACCTGAGCCGCTTCAGACTCTGATACTAGAACACAGAGATTATGAGGACTCGCCCCCTGACAGATCATACGGACATTATGGGGTTCTAACACCTCAAAAACTCGGCGGCACACACCCGGGGTTGAAGCAATTCGATTACCCACAATGGCCACCAATGCCAAATTATCTTCGACTCGCACACGGCAGTGCTGTGATAGCTCTTGCAGTAGGGCTTCACTCAATAAGCCATTTCCCGCAGAGTCAGACCCCGTCTTATCTAACGTCAATGAGACATTAACTTCAGAGGTCGTAATCAGATCGACACTGATCTTATGCCTCGCCAGAGTGGCAAATGTCTCAGCCAAAAAACCTTGAGCATGAAGCATCTGCAGGCTGTGAAGATTGAGTAATGTTTGATCCCGGCGAACGGTAACCGCTCTATAAACGGGTGCATCTTCAACTTGATGTCGAATCCAGGTTCCCCCTCTTTCGGGCTCTTTGCTCGATCCGACAAAGACCTGAATTTTTTGCCTAACGGCTGGTAAAATTGTCGCAGGGTGCAGCACCTTAGCCCCAAAAGTTGCCATCTCGGCCGCTTCATTAAAACTTATCTCAGGAATAGGTGTCGCTTTAGGGGCAAGACGAGGATCGGTCGTGTAGATACCCGCCACATCAGTCCAGATTTCAACAGCGGTTGCTCTCAAAGCTTCAGCTAATAATGCCGCAGAATAATCACTACCGCCACGGCCCAATGTTGTCGTACAACCATTTTCATCGGCACCAATAAACCCTTGAGTCACAATACGCTGAGTAGGTAATAATGGAGCTAAGTGTTCACTCGCGAGTATTGCCAGTAGCTCTATTTGTGGCTCCGCTCGACCGAAGTGACTATCCGTCCGCATAACTTGACGTACATCAAATGCGCTGGCCGTCTCACCTTTTTCTCTAAGTACTGCAGCAAATAGAGCCGATGAGCATTGCTCTCCTTGAGCAAGCAACTCATCCATCGTCGCTTTGTTTCGGTTATGACTCAAGGCTTCACTCAGAACTGAGATACGACTAAGCACTGTATCTAATCTGGCTGCAACCTCTTGAGGGCGACCCAAATCATCCAATATTTGATATTGAATATGAGCGATCTGCTTAATCAGTTTAATTCTTCGTTCTTCAAAAATACTTTCTTGAGTAAGCTCGACTAATAAGTTAGTCACGCCACTAGAAGCACTGACCACGACAACACGAGTATTAGGATTCGCAAGGATGATATCGGCACAACGACTCATAGCCGCATAATCAGCAACTGATGTACCGCCAAACTTAGCAATAATAAGGGACATTACACAGCCTCCACAGAAAGCAGACACTGATAAGATTCATCTGAAAATGAATAAGGGTATATAACTAACATGATTACGCTCCGAACTAACTTCGTTCGAAGAGCCTGGTGCAAAGATTACGCCCCCAAAGGAGGGAAATGACGATCATCACCAGAAGCTCTCCACCAATAAACAGGTGACAATCGACGGGATTCAGCCCGAACAACCGATATAGCATAATTCCAAATACACCAATATCTCGGCGATAAGCTCCCTCATAAGTCATCATCAGAGTTTGGACTCTTTAAACTTACTACCTAGTTAACGCTCCTCTTCTGTACCTAACCCTGAGCACTTACATGAGTGCCAGAATAAGGAGTATAAAAATTATCAAATTTTGACCAATTAAGCCAATGAATAAACATGAAAACTAATAATGATTTAAAAACCACCTTCTACAGGAGGAATGCTCGCTTACATTAAAACACTAAAGAAAAGTAGACGGCCTTAACTATTCTTCACAATCGGGAAGCTCGCTGACTATGCATACTCTTGGTGAAAAGGGACCAATCACTATCTCTTCCTGTTCTTCGGTTTTTGATAAAAGGCAAGGGATCAGTTGTAGCTTATCGTGCTCTACAAAATAGATAGCATTTTGATTAAATTGCCAACCGAGTCGTATCGCAGAGGCCTTATCTATCGAAATAGCCCAACTCTTCTCCATATGGCAGCGATCTACGGAAGCCCCAACCATAGAACGATAAGGT
Organism: Shewanella sp.; assembly: GCA_004195335.1. Taxonomy (GTDB): domain Bacteria; phylum Pseudomonadota; class Gammaproteobacteria; order Enterobacterales; family Shewanellaceae; genus Shewanella. Next base: position 10,674 of record SDWK01000423.1, on the reverse strand, counting down.
CGGTTTAATTGTTCAATTTTAAGTTGAAGCTGCCTATCGAGGAGACGATTTTGACAGGCCGAGAGGATCTGACCATTTGGATTATGTGCGGTAACTATTGCAAATGTAAGTTCAGAGGATAATGCTTGTGTAAAAAGAAACTCGGCCTCTTGATAACATTGCCACAGGTTGTTTGGCTTACTCATATGGATCATATTCCCCAATTTGATTCAAAATATTATAGCAAATCCAATATATCTTCCAAGCACCGTGACACAGATCACACAAAAAAATATCACCAGTTCCAATCAAATCAACCGCTTACATTTCAAAATGTGACCTGGATCATATCCACAGCTAAATTTGTTAACATTTCATTTGTTAACAAATGCCTAAAACGAGTACAATAGGCTCTGTTGATTCGCTTACCATCACTAAAAGGTAAGAAGCTTTTTGTTACAAATAGATCTGACAGTGAACAAAGAGTTAGCCAGATTCCTGTATAAAATGTGAACTGAATTGAGCTTCACATCTAAACTTCAAAAAAATTTAATTCTAGGGGAACTAATCTCCGCTATTGTTAATCGAAGTGGATACAGCTCTCGTTCCATTTATTGATATACGCATACTTTACTAATCATGGAAGCGTGTTGCTGTTTCAGGCCAGTTTTGAAAGCACCTACTAGAGCAGTAAATAGTCAACATGACAAATTCGAGCGACACTATCGTAAAGATACCATGCGCTCATGGTTAGAATAGATTTGAACAAATTAGGTAAATTAATATGCAAAACCCGCACATTCTGATCGTTGAAGATGAAGCCGTTACCCGAAACACGCTAAGAAGTATTTTCGAGGCCGAAGGATATGTGGTAACTGAGGCCAATGATGGCGCAGAGATGCATAAAGCCATGCAGGAAAACAAAATCAATTTAGTTGTTATGGATATCAACCTTCCTGGTAAAAACGGTCTTTTGTTAGCACGTGAACTTCGTGAGATTAATAATATTGGTCTGATCTTCCTAACAGGTCGAGACAATGAAGTTGATAAGATTTTGGGTCTGGAAATTGGTGCCGATGATTACATCACTAAGCCATTCAACCCACGTGAACTGACTATCCGTGCACGTAACCTGTTGACTCGCGTTAACAGTACTGGCGCAGAATCAGAAGAGAAGAGTGCCGTTGAGTACTATCGCTTCAACGGTTGGAGCCTTGAAATTAACAGCCGTTCTTTGGTTAGCCCACAAGGTGAATCTTACAAACTGCCACGTAGCGAATTCCGCGCTATGCTGCACTTCGTTGAGAATCCTGGCAAGATCCTAAGCCGTGCAGACCTTCTGATGAAGATGACGGGTCGCGAGCTTAAGCCACATGACCGTACTGTCGATGTAACTATTCGTCGTATCCGTAAGCACTTCGAAAGCTTACCTGATACGCCAGAAATCATCGCAACGATTCACGGTGAAGGTTATCGTTTTTGCGGTAACTTAGAAGAAGCATAAAGTTAGCGCTTATCTTGCTATTCAATAAAAAAAGCCAGTCTAACGACTGGCTTTTTTATTACAGAAGGTTCGAACCTAGTACCTCCGCTCTCCCTCTACTTCAACTCTATTTCCAAAAAATTGGCTAGCGATCGATACAGGTGGGTTCTGACTTTTTCGCCGCGCATCGAGTGCTTAGAACCTGGATAATCGATCATCTGAAATAACTTACCTTCATCCTGCAGCGCCTTGTAAACCTTAGTGCTGTTCTCAAAAAGCACATTATCATCCGCCATACCATGGTACATCAACAGCCCCGATTGATAGTTCTTCACATAAGGAAGAACACTACTGGCTTCATAACCCTTAGGATTTTTTTCGGGATGTCCAAGGTAGCGCTCGGTATAGTGTGTGTCATACAGCGCCCAGTCGGTTACTGGTGCACCTGAAATTGCCGCCTTAAAGTAATCCGGGGCCTTAAATAGCCCCATCAGTGCCATATAACCGCCGTAGCTATGTCCATACAGCGCGATATTATCCCCATCCACATAGGGCAGCGTTCTTAAGTGGTCCACACCGGCTTTTTGATCGTTAACTTCCGCCTCACCTAAATGTTTATAGATAACATGTTCAAATCGGGTTCCACGATGAGCCGAACCACGATTATCGAGCTGGAATACCATAAACCCTTGTTGAAGCAGGTACTGCGTAAAATAATCATGTTCGCTCCAACTGTTCACAACCAACTGAGCATGAGGACCGCCATAGACACGCACGACGACAGGATACTTCTTATCTTTGTCGAAATTTATGGGTTTAAACAGACGATACTGAAGTGATTGACCATCTTCGGCTTTGACCTGCCCGAATTCAGGTACCTGCCACAATCCCAGATACTCACTCAGTGGATGAGTCGAATCGACCTTGTTCTGCTCAACCCAAGCAAGATGCTGACCTTTATCACCGTGTAAGCTGACCTGAGGAGGCTGCACCAGAGAGCTGAAATAATCTAAATATACCGCCTCATTCTCAGCGAACACCGGTGAGTGCATACCGCGGCGCTGACTGACACCTTCAATTTCACCACCCGTTAGAGCAACGCGATATAAATGTTGTTCAACGGCAGTATCTTTACGGCCTGTGAAATAGATCCAGCCCGCTTTCTCGTCGACAAACTCAACGGCGTCGACAACCCAATTCCCCGATGTCAGCTGCGTCTTCACTTCACCATCTAAACTTATGAGGTAAAGATGATTAAAACCATCACGCTCGGAGGCCCAAATAAAGCTCTCCTGCAGCTTCAGGAAGTGCAGATCATTGTTCAGGTTGACCCAGGCATCACTGCGCTCTTCGACCAGATTTTTAGACTTATTGCTGTCCTCTATATTAACCAGACGAAGATCGAGTACCTGTTGGTTACGGCTTTGCCACTGGTATGAGAGTCGCTTGCTATCGGGTAGCCATTTCACTCTGGGCAGGTAGATATCTTGCTCTTTTCCCAGCTCTACCCAACTGACTTTTTTATCGGCCAGTTTGATAATACCTAATGAGATTTTTACGTTGTTCTTACCGGCATAAGGGTATCTTTGCTCGGTCAGCTTGATGCCATCGGCGTAAATTTCATTGCGGGTGACCAGTTCAACATCGGACTCGTCGATCCGTGTATAGGCAATGGCACTCTCATCCGGCGACCACCAATAACCGGTCATGCGGTCCATCTCTTCTTGTGCCACGAACTCGGCCATGGCATTTTTTATCGCGCCGCCACCATCCGATGTCATCGCCGTCACTTTCATATCTTGCAACGATAAAACAAACAAGTTTTGATCCCGCACGAATGAGACATACTTCCCTTTGGGTGAAAGGCGAGCATCGGTAGCAAAACCCTCACCTATCGGTAGTAGCGTCACCTTGTTATCGTTTAACGAGTAATAATAAAGCACACCGGATGCAGGAATTAATATTGCCTGACTATCATCAGACCAAAAATACTCCATGATGCCTTGACCATAAATGCGTTGCCGTTCACGTCTCGCCTTCTCCTCATCGGAGAGCTCACCTATGGTTAACTCGTCGGCATCGAGCAAGAGTGATTGCTTACCTGACTCGATATCCATCTGCCATAAATCATAAAAATGCTGATTATCTTTGCGTCCGGCTAAATAGGTCACTCGTTTGCCATCGGGGGAGAGTTTAAGCCCACTGGGACTCTTGCCTGTTAATGCCGGAGAGGCATACATACGCTCGATTAACAGAGGAGACTTACCCGCATTCGAGATGGTTTTCAGCATTTCACTCGTCACTATGCCCTGATTGACTTCTGCTTGAGATAGCTGATTCTGACTTGCGTTAACTTGAGTAGAAAGAAGCATAGGCACCGCCATAAGAGCTGAAGTTATCCATTTTTTTGTCATTATTATTTCCTGGACTAAATCTATCTAGTTTTAATGCTCAATCATTAAATTCACATGCTTAGGATTGTGATTATATTTGTGATAATTGAGCATAAATATCGCCCGTCATTGTGCACTAAAGTCCGATAAAACAGCAACTGTCGTTATTTGCTACCTATTTGAGCCTAACCTACGCTGAAAAAAGGTTCGATCTCAGGTATGATCCGCACAAATAAAAGTTTACCGACCTCAACTCGAACTCGAAATTGTCATAGGAAATAACATGCAGACCTTGGCCCAAAACCTGACATCACAAGGGGTGAATGCCTCTCTGACTCAACTTATTCATACCTTAGCTAACACCTCCAAAGAGATCAGTCATGCCGTACGCCACGGCGCGCTTGCCGGTGTACTTGGTACGACCGAGCAAGAAAATGTGCAAGGTGAGACACAGAAAAAACTCGACGTTATCACCAACGATATGCTCAAAGATGCATTAAAGGGCGATAACACCGTTCGCGGTCTGGCATCGGAAGAGGAAGATTACATTGTTGAAGTCGGTGACAAGGGCGAGTATCTGGTCTGTTTCGATCCGCTTGATGGCTCATCGAACATCGATATTAATTCGTTAGTCGGTACCATATTTTCAGTGCTGCCAGCCCCTGCAGGTGAGCTGTCTGAATCTAGCTTCCTACAAGCGGGTCGTCAGCAAGTCGCTGCAGGTTATGTGCTCTATGGCCCATCGACCATGTTAGCCTTAACGACAGGTCAAGGTGTACAACTGTTCACCTTAAACCCTGAAACCAATGAATACTTGCTAACCACTGAAGCGATGAGCATCAGTAAAGAGACTGGTGAGTTTGCCATCAATATGTCTAACCAGCGTTTCTGGGAAGCACCGATGCAGACTTACATCAGTGATCTACTGCTTGGCACTATCGGTCCCAGAGAGAAAGCCTTCAACATGCGCTGGATAGCGGCCATGGTCGGCGATGTTCACCGCGTCCTTTCACGTGGCGGTATCTTCACTTATCCTACCGACAACAAAAATCCGCAGAAGCCATACAAACTAAGATTGATGTATGAGGCAAACCCTATGTCATTCTTGGTTGAACAAGCTGGTGGCAAGGCCTCTACAGGCTATGAAACCATAATGGATATTCAACCAAGTGAGATCCACCAGCGTGTCGCAGTGATCTTAGGTTCGGCAAACGAAGTCGACGCTTGCCTAAGCTATCATGGTTTAGATTACAGCGAAGAGCCGCAGCTGTAGACGGTAAACGAAGGTTACAAAAAAAGGAGCCCGTTACGGCTCCTTTTTTATGGCTAATTTAAGGCAATCATTAGCTCGCATTAACTTGCATTAGTGCTCTCAAAGATCTTATCCGCAGAGGCAGCTACAAAGCCGGTGTAGAGCTCTCCATCAGCATTAGGGTAACGTAAGGCAAACTCATAGAAACAGCTTGGGATCTCCTTCTGAGCATCTTTAAAGCTGACTTCTATCTTATCTGCCATCGTAGAAGATTGCTCAAGCAATACTTCTTTCGACCCTTTGACCTCTCCACCAGCAGCATTAAGGACAAAGCCCCCTTTCTTAAGGACCTCATTAACATCCAAAATATTGGTGTATCCGGGTAAGTAATTTATTGATACCGTGAAGTGATTTGCACGGTAACCAAATGCGGCTACCCAAGCTGCGTATTCACTCTCTGCAAGTAAGGTTTCATAAGTCCTGTAATCCAAATCCCAGTGACGACCAGAGTAGAGGAAGTTGTCGGCCAATGTAGCGGAGTCTTCGATTTGAGCGACTAACCCTTTGATAATGGTCTGCAGCTCATCACTAAACTCTTCTACAAGCAATTCAGAGATAAACACTTTTGGCTGAGTTGCATCGGGATGTTCAAAATGCTTGGCTTTAAGCTTCTTAGCTTCAAAATTATAATCGCCGCAATCGACATAACCTAAGGCTTCGAAATGGGCGGACAATACCGCCAAATTAACTTTTTCAATATTAAACGTCCGCAGGGCAATATGGTCGTTAATGATGGTCTCGCCCTTGGATAATAATTGATGAACCTTCGCCGCTGAAGGCGCCATTTCAACATAATCATTCCAAAGAGCTCCAAAGAGCTTGTTAATATCTGTGTGCATCAATTTCTTCCTTTACGGCATCGTGTCGCCAATCGTAAGCTGCGCGGGCGAAGTCTTTTTTATTGTCACGATATGTTCGAGTGAGAGTAGAGGTTGGCTCTTTGCTGAGCCTCTTAAAAAATGGGAAATATCACAACAATATTTCCCATCAGCTTTTTTCTAACGAAGAGACTTATTAGTTAAAGGCTCAAACCTGGGCTTAAGGTCGCAGGAAGGCACACTTCGTCGGCTTCAACAGAAGCTACGGGGTAAGCACAATAGTCAGCGGCATAAAATGCACTCGCTCTATGGTTACCCGATGCGCCTACACCACCAAATGGTGCCGCGCCAGATGCACCGGTGATCTGTTTGTTCCAGTTAACAATACCGGCACGAATACGGGCAAGAAAGTAATCGTAGTCATCACGACTATCTGCAAGGATCCCAGCAGAAAGACCGTAGCGGGTATTGTTCGCTAACTTGATCGCAGCGTCGAAATCGGTATAACGCACAACTTGAAGCAGAGGACCGAAATACTCCTCATCAGGCAATTCGATAACTTGAGTCACATCGATTAACCCAGGAGATACCAAGCCAGTGCCCGCTTCGATATGGGTGAGCTCGACTAAAGACGTCCCGCCTAAGTTCAGCAGGTTGCGTTGAGCCTCGACCATACCTTTTGCGGCAGTTTCTGAGATCATCGATCCCATAAACGGCTGCGGCTGAGCATTCCATGCCCCAACCTGAATACGCTTGACGGCATCGGTAAGTTGAGCCAGTAAAGCATCGCCTTCAGCACCTTTCTCGACATACAGGCGACGGGCGCAAGTACAACGTTGGCCTGAAGAGATATAAGACGACTGGATAATATCGTGTACAGCAGCCTTAGTATCTTTAACACCTTTGATGATAAGCGGGTTATTGCCTCCCATCTCTAACGCCAGAATTTTCCCTGGGTCACCGGCATACTGCTGATGCAAGATATGTCCGGTACGCGAGCTTCCGGTAAAGAACAGACCATCAATTTGTGGATGTGATGCTAGTGCCTTACCAGTTTCAACTTCACCTTGAACTAAGTTGATAACACCAGCAGGCAATCCTGCCTTCTCCCAAAGCTTTAACATTAACTCTGCAACTTTAGGCGTTAACTCTGATGGCTTGAATACGACCGTGTTACCCGCCAATACCGCAGGCACAATATGACCATTAGGCAGATGGCCTGGGAAGTTATATGGCCCGAATACGGCAACGACGCCGTGCGGCTTATGACGCAACACCATACGTCCAGCGGGAGTATCATTTTCTGTTGTTCCGGTACGCTTATTGTAAGCCGCTACTGACAAGGCAATTTTCCCAATCATGGCTCCGGCTTCGGTCGCCGTTTCCCATTGTGGCTTTCCAGTCTCCTGAGCAATAACCTCGGCGATCTCGGCCTTATTCTCTTCAAGTTGGGCACGATAAGCTTCAACAATCGCAAGACGCGCTTCGAAACCTAACATAAACCAATCAAACTGAGCTTCACGCGCAGCTTCTACTGCAGTATTTACTTGCTCTGGCATCGCCGTTTGGCTGCTCCAGATAACTTCATTATTTGCTGGGTTTTTTGAAGTCACTGCGTGACCTAAGCCGGCAACCCACTGACCATTAATAAATTGAGTCATATTTCTTCCTACAAAGCCAAAACACGGATTTCATCACCTTGCTCAAGCAGCAAACCAGCTGCGAGCTCAGGAGAGATTGATACTTGGTTACTACCATCTACCAGCAGAAGTGCCGCAGAGGTGGCACGGTAATTAGCTAATTGAGTATTTGAGATTATAAAATTGGTATCAGATTCGGGCACATCGCCAATATTAACGGTCAATAAACGACTCTCTTTGACAGAGCGAATATCACTAAGGTTACACTCAACGGTCGGGCCAGCATCAAAAATATCGACATATCCACGACACCTGAACCCTTCTGTTTGCAACAAATTCAAAGCGGGACGGGTATTGGCGTGAACTTCACCAATAACTTTCTGGGCTTCTTCCGGCAATAAACAGACATACACGGCATTCTTAGGCATCATCTCAGCCATAAACGCTTTCTGTCCAAGTCCGGAAAGATAATCGGCCTCGATAAAATCGATACCTAAGAAATGCTTTTGTAACCAATCATAAAATGGCGAATTACCCTGTTCATCACTTTCACCACGCATCTCGGCAATCACTGTTTCACCGAATCGCTGTGCATGTTGAGCTAAAAACAGAAAACGGCTACGGGATAACATTCTGCCGTTATTATTCTTTCGGTATGAACTGCGCAAGAAAAGCGTACAGAGCTCTGCCGCGCCCGTGTAATCGTGACATAAGGTTAACGTTTCAACCTCATTTCTCACATCGATCTGTTCTGAATAATAGACTTCAGTTCCCAATCGATAGTGATAGAAAGCATCTTCCATTCCGACAGCCGCTTCCAGACCACAAGTACCAACAACTTCTCCGGTATCTGTATCTTCGAGCACCATCAGATAACCTTCATCGAATGGTTTATCGACCTGTTTTTGAAATGAAGCTTCTACGCGGGCAATTTTCTTTCTTAATAGTTCTTCATTGACAGGCAATGAAGTAAATCCGTGCCCGGATTCTTCCGCTATTTGATAAAGCGCTTCAAAATCGCTGGATCGGATAGGCCGTATAATTAACATCTCAGGATCTCCTCACTTTCACTCGTCGCTTAACGATCCCTATCCACTTTAAGACCAGCAGATCATAGTTAAGGTTCAAGTATTCCCGACGACAAAAAAAGAGTGCTTGATGTTAATCAGCACTCCTTATGTCATTTAGGCCGCTACGACTTTAGCTACTGCACGTTCAAAACGTGCTAAACCTTCGGCGATGTCGGCTTCAGGAATAACCAGAGAAGGAGTGAAACGAATGACGTTTGCTCCCGCAATTAGGCTCATCAGTCCTTCGCTCATTGACGCAACTAAGAACTCTTTAGCACGCCCCTGATATTGTTCATTCAGCACTGCACCAAGTAGAAGGCCTTGTCCACGCACCTCTGAGAACACTTCATATTTCTCATTGATTTTGTTCAGACCATCTTTGATCCACTGCTCACGCAACTTAACGCCATCGAGAACTTCAGGAGTATTGACGACATCGAGTACCGCATTACCGATGGCACACGCTAATGGATTACCGCCATAGGTTGAACCATGGGTACCAATCTTAAGATGATCGGCTATCTCTTTTGTGGTTAACATCGCCGCAATCGGGAATCCACCACCAAGCGCCTTCGCCGTTGTTAGGACATCAGGCACAACATCTGAGCGCATATAAGCATATAACTCGCCCAAACGGCCTACACCGGTTTGAACTTCATCGAATACAAGTAGGGCATTGTGCTTATCACACAGAGCCCGTACAGCCTTGAGGAACGCTGGTTCGGCATCGATAATTCCGCCTTCACCTTGAAGCGGCTCCATCATAATGGCACAAGTCTTATCTGATATAACGGCTTCAAGAGCGGCAATATCATTGAAAGGTACATGAGTAATGCTCTGTGGCTTAGGACCAAAGCCATCTGAGTAAGCCGCTTGACCACCAACACTAACGGTGAAAAAAGTACGACCATGGAACGCTTTATCGAAAGCGATGATTTGATCTTTCTCCGCGCCAAACTTATTCAAAGCATAACGACGAACCAGTTTAAGTGCCGCTTCGTTAGCTTCTGCACCTGAGTTTGCAAAATACACACGATCGGCAAACGTAGCGTTAACCAATTTCGTTGCAAGTTCAAGAGCTGGCTCATTGGTCATCACATTCGAGAGGTGCCAGAGTTTTTCACCCTGTTCTTTCAATGCACCAACCAATGCCGGGTGACAGTGGCCTAAACAGTTCACAGCGATGCCACCGGCAAAATCGATAAACTCGTTACCCTCTTGATCCCAAACTCGGCTACCTTCTCCACGAACAGGAATTACCGTTGAAGGCGCATAATTAGGCACCATCACTTCATCAAACTGGGCTCTTGTCAGGGTGTTGTTTACGCTCATACCTTCTCATCCTTTATTATTGTTAATGGCTCTGAAAGCCACTACTCCCCGCCTTTTATCATTATCGTATCTCTTGATGGCGGTGATTGTTTAGATTATTTAAAGACATTAATAACCAAAATGTGATCAAAATACCAGTTTCTTACACTCATGTGCGGGCATGAGTGCACATTTAATGCATAAAGAGTTGAGTTTAAGAATTATACAAGCGTTTATGGCGGGGGTTTTGAGCATAAATAGTCATAAAAAAAGTTATTTGAGACGAATTAAGCTAAGTATTCACAGTATGTGCATAAATAGCCACGCACAAACACAAATCGAAAGGCCACTGACACAATCGTTACACATTTTTACAACATTGAGCAAGGAAGATGAAAACAGAGTTGGAAAGGTAATAGATACCCAAGCTACCTCAAGATGCTCGTTTCAGAGCTCCCGTAGGATAGCTGAACAAGGCATTGATTGAGAGAATGGTTATTCCCTTGTTGATATCACTAACGCAGTGCAGATATTCTACGGGAACTCCCGAAGGGCAAGGCGAGAAGCAACATGTTTCTGCATCCTTTATTTATAAGAATAAATATTGAATTACGACTGCATGGATGCAAGAGGTAGGGCGAAGCAGGATGCCAGAGCCGAGAATAACT
>SDWK01001005.1 GCA_004195335.1 Shewanella sp. | reverse complement strand
AAACTGAGGATAACAACAATAATGAAGAAATTCTAAGATTTTACTTTTTACTTTAATGTTCACTAATAACTCTAAGCAGCAGAGTGGGAGCAATAATACCCGAGAATTAAATATTGTACAGATTTATTTTGATCTATTTAAAATAATCCATCTGAGTCCCAGCTTAAAACCCAGCCGTTTCCCTAGGAAAAATCAGGCAAAGTGAGCCCCCCTATCTGCAGTCTTCCCTTCTTCTCTGCTATCCCCTGCGAGGCTTTAAGATGCATCGACTTGGCCTAATGGGCAATAATTGGGAGCGAAGTTTCGCCCCATTTTTACCACTTTAAAGCGATTAGCAATACTGGTGCCAGCCAGCTAATTTTAGGACCGATTATCCCCGCTACCCACTAGGTATCCATGCGTGTCTTCATATACGAACAGCGGTTTACCCTATAAAAAAATCTGCCGAGTTTGTTTCTGGAAATTTGATCTGTATCAAGGATTAATCCAGTACCCACTTGAAGATAACTTTAGCCCACCTAGGCTTAAATATGACTAAGTTGAGGCTACTAAATAGTGACGCCTCAGCTCACAGCTTTCCACAACCCAAGCTGTCGTTTATCCATAAGGAATAGCTTCTTTAACTACAAGGAAATTATACGATGAGCTTTTTTCAAACTAACCATGACCCATGGACACTAAACTCGATCACGACTCGATTGCTACGGCAACTGTTGGTAATTAGCCTTCTTTCGGCCTGCTACCTCTTAGCCTCAACAGGCCTGGCACGTGCAGCTGGCAGTGGAGACTGTGGGCAAGTCGCCAACGCAGTAGGAGAAACTGAAACATCTATTTCATCTTGTATGGGTGAACTGCTCGACTCCCAGGAAAGTATGATAGAAGCGGTTGAAGGGGCGCTCCGCCAGACGCGAGCACTGAACTTATCACCCTTCGGCATGCAAAAGAGCGTCATGGACGATGATCTTGGCGACAAAATACAATTCCTGCGTGATGAACATAAACGAGCAAAGCAAGCGAACGACGCGGTGGAAAGTAATGATTATGATGAAATGTTAACCAAAGCCGATCAAGAGAAAGGCAAAAAGTGCAAGACCTCGGATATGCCTTTCTATGATTCTCTGGAGGAAGATGGTCATACTCTGCAGGGATATCAAAGCTTTGACAGTGGAAATGGAAAGAATAAGTTAGGTAACGGCAAATGTGACTTTTTCGAAGCGGAAAAGAGTGACGGCACCTACGTCTGGATAAATGAAAGAGCGGAAAATATGTGTCAGGAAGTCTGTGCAGACAAAATGAACACCAATGGTTCTGGAAAATCCAGAAAGGAGGAAAGAAAACAGCGAGTCGTTGGTCGATTGACCGATGGCATATATACAGCCAACATGGCGACCGATACCATCAATGGCGTGACGAAGAACCTGACCATACTAGAGAGGCAGTTAACCCCTCTAAACGCTAGCATGTCCGCCAACGATATTTGTGAGTCGGGCTTTGATCTACCTGCCCTGCTTGAAATTATCGCAACAGGTGTCTCCATCGCGAACAGTGCGGTGTCTTTCACTACCGCCGCACTGGAAACTGCAGAAAATAATGTCAAGCCTGCAGCTAATCAGACCGTAGCAGGTTTTAATGCTGGCTCGGCTGTGATCCCATTTGCCTTAGTAGCGGGTATCTCCAAGATGGTTGGAGAGGTCGTCGGGGCCGTCGAGAAAGGGCTGGTTATCGCAGCACAAATTGTATCGGCATCCTCAGACGATACCACACAACAATGCTTGAAAAGCGTGAGAGATAATGGTGTAGATGTAAAAGCTGATGTGACTAAGCTAAAGGAGGATACAGCGTTACTGAAAATTAACGCGGCAAATAACAGCGCAGCCCTGGCACAAGTTCAGGTGGAAATAGAACAACTCAAGCAGTTATTAGAGCAAAACCAACAACTGCTATTAACCCCCCAAGGCAAGCGTGAGGGCTTTAATTAAATTGACCTACAGGCATTTAAAGGCTCAGCCAACTGTAATTTTTCGTCATCGGATGACCACAACAAGCGAACTCTCAGGGGTTCGCTTTTCATATTGAGACAATAAATGGGGCAGAATCAGCCTCCACTTTTAGACCTTTAATTAAAAAACACTAAGCACAGATATCCAAAAATAGTTGGTCGGCGAGCTCTTGCAGGGTTTCTCCCTGAGGGTGCGTATGCGCAAAGGTTCTTAAACCGTAAATCCCCATGGCTAAAAAACGGGCCAGATGTTGGCTGTCACGTTTAGCGCTGAGCTCGCCTTTAGTTTGGGCTAGCTCAAAAACATCGGCTAGTCCCTGCTGCCAATTTGCCAGGTTCGCCATAATAATGTTTTGCACCTCTTCATCCTGCTGAGCAATCTCGTTGAGCGCCTTAGTGAGCAGGCAGGCCTTAGCCGCTTCGCAACTGATGCACTCCTGAACGATGTTATCCAGATAGGCTTTTAGCTCGACTAATACAGGCTGGTTTCCAGAGAAGCAACGCTGAAACTCTGCACTCCTATCAGTTTTGTATTGCTCTAATGACGCTAATAAGAGACCGCGTTTATTATCGAATGCACAGTAGATAGAGCCCGGGTGTAAACCTGTGGCTTTAGTGAGATCTTGCATACTCGTCTTGCCGTAACCTTTGTCCATAAAGGCGGTCATGGCGGATCTCAGTACTTTCTCTCTATCAAACTCTGCATTACGCATGGGGGCTCCGGGCTTTGACTCATTAACCGTCTATAAACCGATTGTACTTAATTTTGAATGTTTGTTCAAAATAATACTTGAATGATTATTCAAATAAGAATATCTTGAATGAACATTCAAGAATAAGAGGTCGCTATGACTGATAACCTATTTCAACCTTTTGCGCTCAACGAGACAATCACCCTACAAAATCGCATCCTGATGGCGCCACTGACTCGTTGTATGGCAGATGATGAACTAGTGCCAACTCAGGCCATGGCTGAATATTATGGTCGCCGCGCTGAAGCGGGTTTGATCATCTCTGAAGCCGTGATTATTCGTCCCGATGGTCAAGGCTACCCCAATACACCCGGCTTATTTACCCCTGCTCAGATAGATGGCTGGCGAGTGGTTACCAATGTGGTGCATCAAGCTGGTGGCAAGATATTTGCTCAGTTATGGCATACCGGTCGAATCGCTCATCCGCACTTCTTCGAAAAATCCGGTTCGACTCAAGCGATAGCCCCCTCTGCCGTTGGCGTTGAAGGCAGCGTTCCCAGAATGCGTGAGTTGACCTATCAAGTGCCTAAAGCAGTCACCCATGATGAAATAGTGCAGTTAGTCGCTGATTATTCTCAGGCTGCGGCAAATGCAATAGATGCAGGTTTCGATGGCGTCGAGATCCACGGGGCTAACGGTTATCTTATCGACCAATTCTTGCATCACGCCAGTAATCATCGCACCGATGAATATGGTCAAACCGTTGAAAATATGGCGCGTTTTCCGTTAGCCGTAATCGATGCAATCAGTGAGCGTATTGGCAGTGACAGAACAGCACTTCGGGTTTCACCGGGTGCCTATTTCAATATGGCGGGTGACAAACGAGACCGCGGCGTGTTTGATTACTTACTCGCTCAGCTTGAGCAACGTGATTTGGCCTTCCTGCATATCGGTATTTTCGACGATGCCATGGAATTTGATTATCTGGATGGCAGCGCATCGAGTTATGTACGTAGCGTTTACAGTAAGACGCTCGTTGGTGTGGGGAGTTACAGCGCCGAAACGGGCAGCGCCGCCATAGCCACAGATAAATTTGATCTGTTAGCGATCGGCAGACCGTTTATCGCCAATCCCGATTATGTCGCCCGCGTTCGTGAAGGCAATGAACTGGTGAAATATTCAGATGAGATGCTGGCTAGCTTAGTGTAAACAGCTTAAATCAAAGAACTAAGTGTAAACAAGCTTAATGCCAAGCGCTTAGCGCGAGGACTAGCTATAAAGAGTTTAGTGTAAGACGTTTTCTAAAGAATCATCAATCCTGTGTCTCATTTTTTATTGTCTTGAGACAGAAGAGGTTAACCCTAAGGTTAACCTCTTTTTTTATATCAAAAACCTTAAGCTATTAGCCTAAATTTAGGTGCTGCTTTATTTGCGGTCGGCGATGGCTTTTGCCATGGCCGCATCGGCAATCTCTTCGAGCTTAGCCAGATCGACATCCTTATGGGATTCACAGATAAACCAAGGCTCGCGAGAATCGGGTTCCAACATGATGCCGCTCTTAATCAAGTTAAGGGCAAACTCGGTATACAAGTCGCTGTCGGTCTTCTTCCAGTCACGATAGTTGTGAGGAACCTGGCTGCCAAAGTGAATGCCGAACATAGCATCAGGGCCGGCAAACTTATGTTCAATACCGTGTTTGGTAAATACGCGCGATAACACCTGTTGGATATCAACGCCGGCTTTATTGATAGTGTCATAGGCATTGGTTTCATTCAAAATCGTCAGCGTCGCTTTAGCGGCACTTAGCGCGATCATATTGGCGGTATATGTACCGCCGTGAGTGACACCATTTTTGCCGAAACTGATCACATCCATCACATCACTGCGACCACCGAAGGCGGCAACAGGATAACCATTGCCCATAGCTTTAGCATATGTGGTTAGATCGGCATGGATACCATAGAGTTCCTGTGCACCCCCTTTAGCGACACGGAAACCCGTTTTAACTTCATCCATAATCAACAGGGTGCCATTGGCATCGCAGATATCACGCAATTTCTGCATGTACTCTTGAGTCGAGGCAATGCTGCCACAGTTGCCTAATATCGGCTCTATGACGATGGCCGCGATATCATCGCCGACACGAGTAAAGACCTCATCGATGGCTGCAAAATCATTGAGTGGCACGGTTTCCAGGTGCTCACGACTCGCTTCAGGAATGCCGCCACCAAAAGCGGCAATCTTTGGCGCCGCTTCGGTTTCGCTGTCCCAATTATCGACATCCGATTTCCACATCATCTCGTCGTATAGGCCATGAAAACCGCCTTCAACCACCACAATCTTGTTACGACCGGTAAACCCACGGGCGGTACGCACCGCGCCAATCACCGCTTCTGTACCCGAATTAGCAAATCGCATCTTCTCAATATTCGGGCACATCTGCTTAATCAGTTCGACCACTTGAGAATCAAGATCGGTTGAGAAGCCAGAAATGGTGCCACGTTCGGTGATCGCTGCCACGACTTCTTGATCGACTCTGGAATCGCGATAGCCCAAGATGATAGGCCCGTAAGCGAGACGGAAATCGATAAACTGCTGATCGTCTGCATCGGTAATGGTGCAACCCAGGCTGCTTTTAACGAATACGGTGTTCTCTTCACCCCAGTAACGGTAATTATCAGCCACACCCAGAGGCATGTTGTTGTGGGCCTGTTTTAGCAGCGCATTGGTGACGGGTTTATTGGCATTGCTCATCTTGTCAGTCTTCATCATAAAATGTCTGGCAGCTATGATACAGGGCAAGATAAGGCTTTTCTATATTAGTCCTGCATATCGATAGAAGAAGCATGAATATGGGTGATGTTCTTCTACTTTGAGCATGGGGAAACGCAGGCATTGATTTAACAATGAATGGTACCGTTAATGTTAGTTCTTCCAAGAGTCTGAATAACTAAGAGACGCTATTACCAAGAGTCTGTATCGA
>SDWK01000763.1 GCA_004195335.1 Shewanella sp. | reverse complement strand
AAATGAGCGACAGGAAGAGATAAAAGCAAGAAACAGAAAGAGCGAAAATGGTATTACCAATCAATAAAATGCCTTAACATCATATGGATACTGTTGAATAGCTGATTAAAAAACCGAGTATAAAACCAAATTTAGAATTTGTCAGACAAATGAACCACAGCTCAAGCATGTTAGTTAATTACGGAATATAATAAGAGGTAGGAAACACAATCTTACAGCAAATCAGGCAAGTAGGGCGCAAGTAAACTATAGTTTCCGTTTTTAATTAACCTTAAGGTTAATTTAAAACACTCTGTTTTTTCAACTAATTATACGCGCATAAAAGCCAACCGAATTAATACGCTCGTTTTAATATTACGTTTACGTTAACGCCAGTGGGAGGCAATAAAGGGCGATAATGGGTAATGGAATATTTACAGCGTGTTTGTCGATCAACATACGAATAAACATTGGTTTAAATGAAAAAAAACGAAAATAAATGGCTTTTAGAATGATGATGGTTAAGGAGCGACTGGCATAAGGGGTTACAGCTACCAGTGTAGGAGCGGCTTTAGTTGGTAACTGTAGGAACAGCTTTAGCCGCGATGTTTTGCCCATCATAGTCTCTAGCTAATCGCGGCGACTATTTATGGCTTCAAGAAACCTGAATGGCAGATAAAATCGAACTAATGCAAGCTAATCATTCCAGATATTCCACAAGCCTAAAACCGGCAAATACCAAACATCAATCCCCTAAGCACAGATAAACTCTCCGTTACCTCTGTAGGAGCGGCTTTAGCCGCGATGTTTTGCCCCTATGAGTTATCACAGTGAATTACCCTCGTTCTCGGCGTGCTTAACGCTCGTTAGCCTTAACTCTTAACCTTCAATTTGAGTTCTTTCGGCAAACTCACTCGGACTTTCATCCGACTTCACAATATAAGCAGGCGAGCGTGAGAGTCCAATCTCGGGGGTGTATACGGTAACGCGATTCAGTCCATTTCCTTTAGAATAGTTCATGGCGATATCGGCTCGGTGTAACAAAGGATCCAGGCTCAAGTCAGCACTCGAACTCGACGTCACGCCAAAACTGGCACTGAGCGCAAATTCACGGCCAGAATATTTGCTGTCCATGGCTTCGATAGCAAGCCTATGTTGCTCGGCGACCTTCTCAGCGGTTTCTGCATCAGTTCCTGGTAGAAACAACACAAACTCTTCACCACCGAACCGGGTAAAAATATCATTTGAACGGCAATTTTTTAAGATAGTTTCACAGACATGTTTTAATACCCAATCGCCGGTGCCATGACCAAAATTATCGTTAATACGTTTAAAGTGATCCACATCGAACATGATCACACTGAACTCGAGTGACTTAAACATATCTTTAATATAACGATTTTCCGCCATATTTTGTGCCGTACCACGATTTAAGATCCCGGTTAGCGGGTCGTTTTGAGCCAGCTTCTTATATTTACGTTTCTGACCCGTTATCGCAATGGAGAACATAGCCAGGAGGACAAAGCTACCCCCCACAATTAACAATCCCATACGGTCGTTATTCCGCTTCAACTCTCTCACCTGCTCTCGTGTGGTATATAGCTCACGTTCATGGTTTAGCAGGTTAATCTCTCGGCCTTTCTCACCGTTTTCAAACTTGGCCATCTGATAGGCCTGCGCCTTAGCCTTGGTGTCATCGAGCAGGGTATGAGTGATATTCTGATGTTGGCTCAGGAATTGATAAGCGAGCGCATGCTCACCACGCTGATTGGCAAGCTCGGCCAACACCTTAGACGCAATCTTCTTGAAACTCAGGTTGACTGGCTTATCGGGTAACGCCATCACTAACCCGGCATACTCTTGTGCCTTTTCGGTTTGCTGTAATCCCAGGTAGGTCTCACTGAGAAGAGAGTGAACACTGTCCATTTCAATCTGAAATTTAAAAAGCCGATACTCCTCCAAAGCCTGAAGCAGATGATTTTCCGCAACCGCATAGTTGCCCTGCTTTATTGCCACATCGCCCAACCCCTTGTTAGACATGGCGACGATGACGGGTAAATTATTTAGCTGGCAAAAGTCACGGCTATTTTTAAAACGGCTTTCGGCCATCTCCAGATTTTGTATTTTCAATTCGACAACCGCCAGGTAAAGCAGCGAGTAACACTCGTTCTTGGCACTCTTGCCGTGACTCAGCGTCAGTGCAAGCTCCGCATACCTTGACATCTCACTGTAGGCTTGCAGATCTAAATAGAGGTTAACTAATCTCAGATAGGAGCTAATTTTGATCTCGGTATCTTCTATCTCCTCTATTCTGGAGAGGTTTTTCGACATCACATCCAGGGCCTGTTGATACTCATGTAGGCCTAAATAGGCACTCGCCTGATAGAGATAGATAGAGTTCAGTAATGTTTTAGGCGGGTTTAAGCGCTCGGCCCGTTTTAGTGTGGTGATGACAGCTTCAAAGTTTGCACTATAAATTTGCTGTACACTCTGCAAGACCAGCAAACGAGAATGTTGCTCAGAGGTTAGTTCCGTTTGCTCGGATACCAGTTCATCGATAAGAGTTAACGCAAGCTCTGGGTTTGATTTAAGCGCAAACTCAAGTTTATCTAAGCGCTCTTGGTAGACATCGGTTATAGCCATCACAGCCGGTGAAAAAGCTGTGATGATTATAAAGGTGGCAAAAAACCTTACAAGATTAGACAATGAGTAGGCTCTATTTATTCTTAGGGCTACTGACAATCATATAGGTTTTAGCTTCCACGCTCTCCCCTGACAGTGATTTTATCTTCTTAGTATCTCCGGTCATCACAGTCGCTATCTCTTCATCCGTAAGACCGTTGGCCTTCATCACACCTTCAGGATCTTGCTTATAGGCATCCATCAGATCGGAATCGGTACCCAACTTTTCGAAAAAATCATTAAAATTTGACATCTATACTCTCCTTTTTATAAACGTACCATCTCAAAGCGTACTTAAAGTGCATCTTGCTAGCGCACATCTTGGTTGTTGTTATCGGTAAACTGGCTTTGCCCTATGAGGCTTTGTTCTTATCATTAATAATGGGGCAACCAGCTCTTAGCTTAGAAGCTTACGCTGGAAGGTGCATTCTTTTTACCCCAAATCGGTTGCTGAAATCCCCAGTTTGGCCAAAATTTCAGTATTGAACTCTAACTCTCGACTCGGCGGGATCAACAGCGTGCTGATAGGCGTTAACTCGGCAAACGGCAGGTCTTTCAAAGCGAGTCTGTCGATACGCGGGCTCTGAATCGGCAAGTTGGGGGCTTCATAGATCACAATTTCATGATCCAGCGGATACCATTCACTCAGCTGCTCGACCAGTATCTGCAGACGATCCGATGAAGTGCTGAATTGGGTCAGGGTATGTTCACCCGCTATCCCAATCTGCCAAAGTAACAGATGCGTCGTCGGATCGGGCGTATGCCGATAAAACATAAACTGACTGGCCTCGAAGCTCTGATGGCCCGAGTTACCGGGATCGATCCCTAAGTCGGCCCAAAGACACGCCTCGGCGGAGATCCCCGGCTCCATCTTGGCGCTGTAGCCCTCCTCTCTCGCCTGTGCTATCGAAAAGTGAGAGACACAGGCAAATACCCCGGGGTGACCATAGAGGGCACACACGACTTTTTTACCCAGACGAACCTCAATCAGTATGGCCTGAACCATCTGCGCATAGGTATCGCGGCGGTTCTTTATCTCATCGCCTTGAGCATAATAGGGTTGTAAGCTGCGCACATCGTCGTTGAGTGTTTCCAGCCAGTGCTGTGCAAATCCATCGGGAACCAAGGAGAACACCACATCGGCATTTTCGATATAACTTCGGCTCAGTACGCTGATCTGTCCTGCCAGATTAAGCCCCGTGCCTACGCATACTAATGTTCCTCTTGCGCTCTCTTGCTTCTTATCCATTGGCACTGGTGTCATCCTATTCATTCCATCGAGGTGGGGTTATTCTAATTATTTTATCTTATTACTCGGGTACTTGTGCTGAATTATCAAATGTTAAACTACATTCTCATAACTTTCACAACACTTTGCAAGCGGTTATTAGTCCTAAAATAATTTGAAACATATTACTCTGATATTACTCAAGTTTGAGCATTTATTGCTGGCATATTCAATATAAGAGTTAATCATTAACTTGACTGGTTTTCAGACACGATTATTTCTCGATACGACATATCATGACCGCACATAACCGGGCGATGGCCACAAAAAATGTCATCTCGATATTGACGCTAAATAGCCATCTTGCAGAATTCAAGGAACAAAAATTAACTCTGAAGGTCGAATCTACAGGATCGAACTTAACGCCCGGTTGAATGCCATAAACTCGCCGACGATAATCGATCTATTTAAAACAAATGACTTTTCATTGAACCTGAGTACCGATAGCCCTTGTCAGCATAGGGAGTGCTTGGGTATGATGGCCAGCAGATTTTTAGGAAGTAGCGTATTCAATGACAATTAAAAAGCAAAGTCTTACCCTTTTGGGCGCAGCTGCGCTCTCGTTATCGCTCAGTGCCTGTAGCGTTTTTGACTGGTTGATCTATAAGCCAGATATTCCGCAAGGTAACTACATGGAAACTCAACAGGTTGAAAAACTGCGTATTGAGATGACCAAAGAGCAAGTTGAATACATTCTGGGACGCCCGGTACTCCGTGACAGCTTCTCCGATGACACTTGGTACTATGTATACCATTATAAGAGTGGACGAGATGCCAGCATCACACATAAAGAGCTGATCATACATTTTGAAGGTGAGATACTGACAAAAGTCGATGGCGATTATGAGTTAGCTGAAGACTTTAATACGCCACTGGATCAGAGCCGTCTACCCGACGTACCTATGACTGGAGTCGGAGCCGATCTCGAAGAAGGTACTGAGCCTTTGATCCCTGAGCAACGCCCGGATAGCAAACCTTTGGTTGAAGAGTCTGAGCCGGAAGCACAGGCTAAGAAGAAATTTGAATAGTCTCTGATAGGATCCTGGGTTTTACGACCCAGGCTCCTCAACGCTTTAATTACATCTTTGCGCCTGTCTTTTTATTTATCCGCCCCTCATCTTTAGCTTTCTCGGCTCGTTTACGCCGCACATCTTTTGGATCGGCAATAAGTGGACGATATATCTCTACCCTTTGCCCCGGCACCAGCACTTCGTGATGCTTCACTAAACGGCTAAAAATCCCCAGCTTAACGCTATCGAGATCAATATCAGGGAAAAAGGCTGCAATCTCACTCTGTCTAACTGCTTCGATGCAGGTCGTGCCTGGCGCTACTTTAATCTGAATACGTTTTTGTTGTGTTGGTAAGGCATATATAACCTCTACCGCAAAGTTTTCTTGCTCTATCTTCATCAACCTTCATCTCTTCAAAAATCGTAGTGTTCTATGGGATTAACTCATAGTTTGAAACTATCTATATATCACTTTTGCTCTGCCGGTAAAGGCTGTCACCATCGAAGTCATCAACTCTTTAAAAATTTTACCGAAGGCCAAATCGACCAAGGAACTGGAAAACTCAAAGTTCAACTTAAAATCAATTTTGCAGGCGTCTTCGGTCAGCTCAGTAAAGCGCCACTCACCAACCAGATGCTTAAAGGGACCATTTTCGAGTACTAACTGGATGCTTTTCCCCTGAATAATTTGATTTCTGGTCGTAATTGTTTTGCTGATACCCGCCTTCGAGACATCTACTG
>SDWK01000742.1 GCA_004195335.1 Shewanella sp. | reverse complement strand
AATCGGCAGGATAGCCGATTTACACAGCCATAGCTGCCCGTAGGGCAAGCTGCAGGGACGCAGCTTGTGAATAGTGGTTCTATTTGACAAAAATGAGCGGAAAATCTGGCCGAAATGCGAATTTTGCAGTAGGTCTGTCTATTCTCGGTCAGCCTCCTAGCGATCTTATGGCCTGGGTGGCTATTGTCGGCCCAAGCCGTCACTTATGGCTTGCGCAGACAGCAATGCTGCCTGCTGATCAGAATCGATAAAGTGGCCACCGATTCTCCGATCCTGAGCACTTGATAACTGCAGGACCCGCAACTAAGTGGGTAATCTTATTTGTTTGATACCGCAGAATCGTAATTATTGATGCGGCAGTGGCATCAATAATGATCACACTAAATCTTCCGCTACGTGAAACGTTGCAGACCGTAAGGCCTTTCTAATATATCTAATAGAGCTAGGCCATTTTAGTCAAAGCCGAAATACAGAGCGGTCATCACGACGACTTCCGCTATCGGCAGCTGTATCTACAGAGCGGTCACGACAGCTTGGAATGGGGGAGGCTAAACGCAAGACCATATATGAGCCCTTGACCTGATTATGCAGTGCCAGTGAGATCTAAGTTGTATCTTTGTTTTAGCTTTTTCAAGCCGGAATCAGTAAATCGAACAATGCGGGATTCGGGGCTTTTTTCGGCCCATCGGTGCTGCAGAGTTTCATCCAAAATCCAGCGCCCCAAACTACCTGCCAAATGGTATCGCTGCTCGCTCCAGTCGAGACAATTTTTGCAGGGCGCAAGATCACGCTCAGTAGGGTCATGGCTATACCCCCACTGCTGGAACAACTTGGCTCCATCTGCCGAAAGTTCAAGTGAACCATTCCGCTCAAGCAACAGCTGCCTGGATTTAAGCTGATCTAATATCTGGACAGCTAGCTCCCCAGCCAAATGATCGTAACAGATCCGAGCCCTTTTCAACGCGAGGTAGAGATCATCCGGTGCCGAGCGACTGCCACTCTGTCTGGATGACAGGTTTTGTAGTATTTCGATCAGCTCAGCAATATCTCTGCCGCTGATCCTAAAGTATTTGAACTGGCCATCTTGACGCACTTCCAACACCTTGCCAGATACTAACTTACTCAGGTGACTACTGGCTGTTTGAGGCGTGATGTCAGCTTCCAATGCTAGATCGGTCGCCGTCATATCCCTCCCCGACATCAGGGCCATCACCATACTGACACGTGCCGGATGGCTAAGTAGTTTTGCCAGGTCGGCAACTATTGGCTCAAGGTACATAAGTTTTACCTACTTCGATACGCGTCGAAGTGCAATCAAACGGATTCAGATAAGATGCATTAAATACTGACATGAGAACTAAGGGAGGTATAGATGATCGCTGTAATATTCGAACTTTATCCGCGCAAAGAACAAACTAAAAGCTACTTTGATATTGCTTCAGAGTTGAAGCCACATCTAGAGCAGATCGATGGATTCGTCTCTGTTGAACGATTTGAGAGCGTCATCCAAAAAGGTAAATTCCTGTCGCTCTCCTTTTGGCGTGATGAAGAGGCAGTGAAGCAGTGGCGCAATCTCATGCTACATAGGGAAGCGCAACAGGCGGGTCGCCAACGGGTCTTCACCGATTACCGACTTCGAGTAGCACAGGTTATCCGTGATTACGGCATGGAGGAGCGGGAGCAGGCACCCGCAGACAGTAATAAGGTAAACCTATAACGGGAGGTAAAACATGGCTATCACACTTGCCTTTGATGTCTACGGTACTCTGATAGACACCCACGGATTGGTGCAGCAACTGGAAAAGCTTATCGGCGACAAGGCTCGAGAGTTTTCTATCACCTGGCGATAAAAACAGTTGGAATACTCTTTTCGGCGTGGGCTTATGAAAAACTACCTGCCCTTCTCCGAGTGTACCCGCAGCGCTCTTGAATATGCATGTCAGCTGCATCAAGCCGCGCTAAGCCCTGAACAAAAATCAGAACTTCTAGCGCTATATGCCGAGCTGCCAGCTTTTTCCGACAGCATTGCAGGACTCTCAGCTTTAGACTCGAAGCAGTTCCGCCCCTATGCTTTCTCAAATGGCACAGAAACCGCTGTTCGCAAGCTATTACATTCTTCCGCTATCGCCCCTTACCTGCTCGATATAGTCAGTGTGGACGACCTACAAAGCTTTAAACCTGATCCTGCTGTTTACGGTCATTTCCTAGAGCGTACAGGAGCGGTAAAAAAACAAGCGTGGCTAATCTCAAGCAACCCCTTCGATGTCATCGGTGCTCTAACTTATGGAATGCAGGCTGCTTGGGTAAAGCGTAGCGACGCATCGCTTTTTGACAGCTGGGAAGTGTCTCCAACACTGACCGTCAGCAGTCTGGAGAAAATTGGCGAGGACATCCTAAATCTCACAGGACCCAATTAAGCAGTAGAAGTAAACAGGTGCATCAATGCGTATTTGGTATTTAAAGCAATAGAGAGCTTTCATTGCGCCGTAGCGGCTTTCAGCCTCAGCAGCGGCAACGACTGTTAAGGGCGCATCTAGGGAAGTCGGCCGAACTCGCAGCAACCTTCCACTATTGAGCTGTCGATAACCCCCACACCAAATTCCAGATTGAATTTGGTTCATGCGGAGAGGGCTAAGGCGAGCTGATCATCGACCTAACATACCTACAGGCTGATGGCCGGTTAGTCGCAGCTCTTGTCGTTATTGGTCTCTGATGATGTGTCTGCTGTGGCCGTTCCGCTCCCTGAAGCAACCAACGCCGTAATAACGGCACAGAAAATCGCGCAACGTTTTGGAGCGCCTAGCCAACTTGCTGGCGGTAGCGTGTTACCTCAATAGGGCCCGCTCCCCTGAACTAATGCACAGTTTTATCATGATGATCCCACTGACTTCCATGCCAGTTTGAAATGACGCCGTTTTCATCGCATGTGTTACAGCACCACTGTATGTCCATATTGTCACTAACCCAGGCTTCAATGTATCCATCACAACTGAGTTCGTTACTTCTTTCACAGCATTTAATATCGACATCAACTATTGGTTCTTCTGCTTCCTTTGAAACTGTAGAAACAATCCGCGTCAGGAAGCCAACCAGTTTCATCGCAGCATCAGGAAGTTCTGGTATGCTGCCGTCTTCGTCCAGGAAATGTCTGAGATTTGCAATTAAAGCCATATAGTCAATTAACTCCGAATGTATACATTACCCTAACAGCTTGTCGGTCTATGAGCCCACTGGCCTCACAATAATTTTTGTGAATTATTCTCGGTTAATTGCGGGCATGCTGGGCT
Source organism: Shewanella sp. (assembly GCA_004195335.1). Classification (GTDB taxonomy): domain Bacteria; phylum Pseudomonadota; class Gammaproteobacteria; order Enterobacterales; family Shewanellaceae; genus Shewanella. The sequence continues at coordinate 2,421 of SDWK01000742.1, read as the reverse complement.
TTCCGCTTCGTCATAGCAAGCGACCACAGGACGGCAACCATACTTCAGTTCTATCCACCTACGGAGAACTGAGCCATGTATGCTACCGATCACTATAGCCACCGCACAGAGCCTTGGAATAAGGGCAAGCTGGTTGGCCAAAAACGACCTCTGAAGCTTAAGGAAATCTGGGGAATCAGAATTCGGCTTCAGATTGCAGAAAACCTCAGGGAGCTAGCCCTTTTCAACCTCGCTATAGATAGCAAACTACGAGGGTGTGTTCTAGTAAATCTTCGGGTTCGAGATATTGCTACTGGAAGCGAGGTCGCATCCAGGGCGAGCATTTTTCAAAGTAAAACAGGCCGCCCCGTCCAATTCGAAATTACGGAGCAAACTCGGGAAGCGGTCAAAGACTGGATCGCTAGTCGCCAGCTTGGTTTGGGGGACTATGTATTTCCAAGTGCCAAGGTTGATGGGACACACTTATCCACTAGGCAGTATGCGCGGATCGTTAACTCATGGGTGTCGAGCATTGATCTCGACACAGGCATGTATGGCACCCACACCATGAGAAGAACCAAAGTAGCTCTTATCTACAAGCGAACCAAAAATCTCAGGGCTGTTCAGTTGCTGCTGGGGCACACCAATCTTGACAGTACGGTTCGTTATCTTGGAATCGAAGTTGATGATGCCCTGGAGATGGCTGAGAAGACCGAGGTGTAGCCGTGTAGCGCCCGATCTATATGGGCGCTTACATCTACAATGCTGCCGTTAATCTGATGAGGGGAGCATGGCAGGTGTTGACCCATTTCGGACCGTTAGCTTCGGTGAGTATTCGCTATTAGAAAAACACTACTGGGTATTCAGTTCTACTTGAGCATATATGGGCATATTGCAGGCAAAAAAAATCCCCAAAAGAACAACCCTTAGCTCCATTGAAGAACCATTCCTTTTTCGATAAAAGATCTAACGCCAGCCTCAGCACAACTGCACTACGCAGTGGCCAGATGTCGCCTTTCTTCCTGACATAGTCGTCTATCTGAAAAACGTCGTCTTTCAGTGATTTTGCGTATATTACCTTCAAATGATTCATTAGACGCCGCTATGCGCATTGAACGCTGCGAAGCTTTTATCTTTTTTATTGCTAAGCCAAGGGCTTTAAAAAAAACGACAGCAATAAAGGCCAGAGCCAATGCTGAAAATAAAGGCGCTAGCGCCAAGCCGAGTACTCCACTAATTGAGATCATGATAGCCTCCTCATTAATCGAAGGCACTTCCTTTGCCTCACATACCTTCACTATTCATTATAAGCGCTGTACAAAATTTGAACAAACAGTATGTGGATTTAAAGCCTTAGAAGACCAGCTATGTCTGCTCTGTCGCAGCACTTGTCATTACCGGTCGCTGATGATATGTCCGGTTTGGGCCACCACCAGCTACTTCCATGATCAGCATTCACGCCACTTGCGATTGCGATCAATAGTTGTGATTCTAGTGTTCAAAATTGATGCGAATATCCAACTAAGGCAACATCGGCTTCAATCAAGACGCTACTATTCTTCATGTCCATTCCTGCGGTGAAATAAGTTATTCGACCGTTACGAAACCGCCTGGGGGTGGTGGCGATTCTCTTCGTGGCGAGTTCGCTTTTTTCTTCTAGCCATTTACTTCCTGCTACTGACCAAGCGGAATGATCATCTGTTAACACTAGGAGGCTCCTGTTAACTTTACCTCAGCTTTGCCTTGCGCCAAGCGAACAGCATCTGTGTAAGCCATGCATGGCCACTCACCAATACAATGCCGGCGATGACCATCAACGCCCCATTCAGAAACACTGGCTCAATCGGTTCACTGAGTAACCAGCCTCCCAGCGCAACGCCGAACAAAGGGGTCATTAATGATAAAACCCCTACCTGTGAGGCCGGATAGTGGCGTAACAGCCAGAACCAGATCAGGAAAGCGACAAAGGAAACAATGACCGACTGAAAGGCAAGACTCGCCAGAGCGAGCGGGGTAACGTTGAACGTTAACTGATCGAGTGCTGCGGCACTGAGGGTCAGCAATACAAATGCAGCTATGAGCTGATAGAGCAGGGTCTCTTTGGGCGAAACGCTAGCCAAGCGGGAGGTTCGAATCAACACGGTCGTTAGCCCCCAAGCCGCACCAGCCAGCAATGCAAGACCATCGCCGAGAAGGGATGACACCACGATTTCACCGCGCTGAGGCCCCATAAAGGCTAAGACGATACCCAGGAAGGCCAGACTGATGCCAAGCCATTGAAGCGGTGCCATTCTCTCGCTATCGACGAGAAAGTGGAGAATAAACGCGGCGAAGATGGGCGAGGTATAGAGAAACACCACCGCATGAGAGGCCGATGTGTATTGTAGTGCTTGACCCAGAAACAGATACTCCAGGGTAAACAGCACGCCAACGACCAAACCC
>SDWK01000420.1 GCA_004195335.1 Shewanella sp. | reverse complement strand
CTCTCATCCTAAATACTTTCTAGAGGCGATCTATCTTGTTCGTATCTAAGGATTATCATCACTCTTTAAATCTTATCCGAAGAAAGCTGGCAAACCTTGGGGTACCTTTTTGCGTGAGTCCAGAGTATTGATAAGTGACCATAGAGCCAATCTCTGGTGGATGACGCCTTTCACTCATCGAAAATCCAGTGCCGAGTTTGAATCGGATCCCACTGGGGGTTTCAACCACTAATGCGCCTAACATCCCATCAAACTTACCTTGTCCCTCTTGATGAGCAATCACCCGTGCCTCAGCATCATAGAGTGGCTTAAGTTTTATCACGTCCTTGTTTCTGCCACTAAGATAAAGAGATTGATTATGGTGTAACATCAAGCCCTCACCGCCTTGCTCAATGACATGACTAAACCAAGTATCAAGCGCTTGTACAGAGGCAAAATGTTTCTGCTCTATAACCGATAAATAGCTAGAGCTGGCCGCTAACTCCCTTCTTGCTATAGCATATCGCTCGGCAAACACTTGGCTATGCGTTGGCAAGTCGAACACCATAAACTTAACCTCACGCCAGAGCTCCTGATTGGGATGCTTACTTCTTATTAATGACGACATCTGCTCAAACGTCTCTCTTCCCATCCATAACTCACCATCGAGAGCATAATCAGGAAACCCACGAGTAAACCACGGTGGCGTAGATATCAGCCTTCCTGAACGTGTAAAAAGTTGAGTGCCATCCCAATAGCCTCTCACTCCATCGAGTTTTTCGCTAACAAGGTATTCACTGACCGGCGCATCGACCTGCTGCTCGACGGCAAGCTGAATATCGTTTACATGTGCTTCACTAAGACCAATTGAAAAATTGATGAGAATAAAAAATAAGGACAACCGACATGCTTGGGTATAAGACATTGTGAACGCTCCTTCGTGTGATGACTCAAGCTGCTTCCTTCAGCTCACTGACAAGTGTAGGACATGATGCCAATTGCCCCCAAATCTTTTATTAACACTCAAGGAGTCGTGCCGCGAAGTTCAACAAAGCAATCACTTCAGTTTGGTTCAACCAGGCAAATGCTGGAAATACAGTAGATTTGTTGCAAAAATGCAATTGGTCTGAAAATTTCACGGTGATATACTCACGCGCAATGAGCACGGAGCGTAAAAGCGTCTGTTAAAAATAAAACTGATGGGATGTTATGAAACCTGAAAATAATCACGGATTAAAACGCGTATTTAGGGCCACGGGGTTCTCCATGCAAGGGCTTAAATTAGCATGGACTCATGAAGCCGCGTTTAGGCAAGAGCTGATGTTAGCCATCATTATGCTACCGATAGCGCTTTTAGTTGATATCACCACTATTGAACGTCTTTTTTTAATTTTAACCCTCTTTATTGTCCTCATCGTAGAGTTGTTAAATTCGGCAATAGAGGCCGTAGTCGATAGGATCGGGCATGAGATCCACCCTTTGAGCGGCCAAGCCAAAGATGTCGCTTCGGCAGCCGTATTTATGAGTCTGGCCTTATGTGGCATTACCTGGGCTATCATACTTGGAAGCAGATACCTTTAATTTCAAATTTGAGTCATCTTCTGATGACTCTCCCCTCATAACAACTGAAATCCCCCATCAGAATCAGTCATACCAACTCATAAAAAGACGACTCCTTATAGATAATTGAGGGGATATACCCAAGTGACTTCAAACATGCTAAACCCTGCATTTCGAGGTCGTTTGGGGATTTCGCCTACAAAACCGCAATAAAGTGTATTTTTTGTGACATTTTTTGATACAAATCATTCACAAATAGAAGCAAACTGCTAGTATAACGGTCATAGAAATATTCATTTATATAGAATCAATAACTTAAAATAATAATAAGAATATTTGTGGAGTCACCTTAAATGGTAAAAAGATTATTTGTGGAGTCGCCTTAATGTTAAAAAGATTAGGCATCTCAGTTTTAGCTCTGATAGCTACTAGTCCCTGTTTAGCCGCAGACGATAGTCCATTAGTCAGTAACGCTGAAAGTAAAACTGTGATTAGAATTGGAGGGTTTTACTCTAATTCAAACTCGAGCATGGATGTCACTAACCCAGTTTTAGGTGAAGACTTTAAGATTGATTTTGAACAAGACCTGAATCTTGAAGAAACTCAATTCCTGCCTTTTTTCGAAATATTTCATCACTTCAACGATAAACATTTAATGTTTATCGATTGGAAACAACTTCATAGAAATGCAACAGTTCAGAGTCTCTCAACACCTTTCCAGGTCGATATTGATGATAAAATATTCGATGTTAAAGTGGGTAGTCAGCTCAAGACAACGCTTAATATCGATATTGCCAGAATTGGTTATGGTTACAATTTCTATCAAGGCAATAACTACAACATAGGGATTTCTCTGGGTCTGCACGCCATGTTTATTAAAACTGGGTTTGAAGGCACGATCGGTGCCTGTATCGAAGGCGAGAATATCGATGGCTGTGGAGTATCTGCAATCCCCAATGTTGTAGATGAAAAAATAACCGCACCGCTTCCCGATATAGGGCTTTATGGTACCTACGAGTTCGCACCAGGATTTAGCTTTAGCGCTCACGCTCAGTACTTTCAAATAAAGCTCGATGACTTAAAAGGACGCTTAATCGATGTAAGAGCCGGGATTGAAGCCGAGATAAGCAAGAATTGGCATATGAGCGCCGCATTTAACTATTATGAAGTCGATGTAGACTACGCCCAGAAGTCGGGGATTGATGACGCGAACATAGCCAATTACAACCTGTCATACAGCTTTATCGGACCTATGCTGTCGGTAAGCTATCATTTTTAAGTCGATCAAAAACTGATCCACATTCAACCATATTAGGCAGCAGGGTTCGCATCAGCCTCCCTGCTTGGCAATGGATCTCTCAATCGATAAGTCCCAAGCCCCTTCATTCGAACTATATTCCAATTAGCCTTATCAAGCTTAGACAAGGCACTAAAAAATCTTTACAGGCTCAGCATTGGACTGCATTGTGTCGGACAGTCTTGGTGTTAACGCACCTTTAACTGACTGTCCTATCACTCCTTAACCATAAAATTGATAGCAGACAAAAATTGCGGCAAGAATACCCGCCAAATCTGCCGTTAAGCCGCATGCCAGCGCATGACGACCGTTGCGGATCCCCACTGCACCAAAATACACCGCCAATACATAGAAAGTCGTCTCCGTACTCCCCTGAAATATCGCAGCCAAACGCCCCGCAAACGAGTCGACACCATGATGTTCCATGGTCTCTAACATCATGGCTCTGGCACCTGAACCACTAAACGGTTTCATTATGCCCGTCGGTAAGGCATCGACAAAACGGGTGTCTCCCCCCACTGCAGTGACAATCGAAGAGATCAGATGTAACAGATAATCTAAGGCTCCCGATGCCCTGAGCATGGCAATCGCCAGCAACATCGCAAGCAGATAAGGGATAAGCTTTATCGACTGTGAAAATCCTTCTTTAGCGCCGACAATAAACTCATCATAGACAGCCACCTTGCGTAATCCGGCAACAAGAATAAAACTAAACACGAGTAACAGAAGTATACCGTTGCCCATCGCAGTAGATAGCGTGCCTATCGCCGTCGTGGTGAGTGTTCCCAAATAGAAAACCAACGCCATAATTGAGCCAAAAATTAATGCGCCATAGCCCAAGATAACGCTGTTTAACAAAGACAAACGCTGAAACATCGCGACCACCAATACCCCCACTATGGTTGAAGCTGAGGTGGCCAAGAGTATGGGCAGAAAGATATCTGCCGGCGCAGCAGCGCCCTGTTGTGCCCGATACAGAAAGACCGTAACAGGCACTAAGGTCACCGACGAAGTATTGAGTACCAAAAACAGGATCTGAGCATTGGTTGCGACACTTTTGTTCGGATTCAGCGTCTGTAGATCTTGCATCGCTTTAAGCCCAAGTGGCGTCGCAGCATTATCTAGGCCCAAAATATTAGCCGTCAGATTCATGGTGATACTGCCGTACGCGGGATGACCTTTAGGCACTTCAGGCATCAATCTGGACAAGAGAGGTTCAAAAATTTTAGCAAAAAAACCGACAACGCCGGCTTTCTCGCCAACTCGCATCAGACCCATCCATAAAGAGAGTACACCAATTAACCCCAAGGCTATTTCGGCTGCAAGTTTCGAGCTATCAAATAGTGCGGTCACTGACGCGGATAGTACATCCAACTGCCCATTAAAGAGTTGGACACCAATAGCCAGCATGGCAGTCATAAAGAAAAAAAACCAAATTCGATTTAACACACCACTTCCTTTTAATTAAAACTGAATCTGCGCTTTCTAATGTCACAAGCCCGAGCATTCTTATTGCTGCTTAGAACTGAAGCGTGTTGCACACAGCCTCAATGGTGTTCGCTTAAGAGCGAGCCACTGAATGCTATGATATAATCGCGCCAAAAGACACACCGTTAGATAACTGTCAGAGTCCTATGGTTCAACTAAATCAAGATTTTATCAAGAGTATTGCTAAAGATATGCCGGCTCATCTCTCAATGGATGATTTTATCAGCTACAGCAGTAAACCTTTGCGGCCTTCTATACGTATCAATACGCTAAAAATCTCATCCCAAGATTTCATCGCATTGATGGCGCCTAAAGGGTGGACACTCGACCCTATACCTTGGTGTCAGGACGGCTTTTGGATCTCACTCGACAATAACGTGCAATTAGGTAACACAGTAGAACACCTACAGGGCCTGTTTTATATTCAAGAAGCCAGCTCGATGTTACCACCCATAGCGCTATTTTCGACGTTAGCAGACAAGGCTGAACACACCGTACTCGATATGGCTTCGGCTCCCGGCTCCAAGACTACTCAAATAGCAGCAATGATGGAGAACTCAGGCCTACTGATCGCTAATGAATATTCATCGAGTCGCGTAAAGGTACTTCACGCCAATGTACTTAGAATGGGAGTCAGTAACACCGCCCTCACCCACTTCGATGCCAGAGTATTCGGTGAATACATGTATGACCAATTCGATGCTATTTTACTCGACGCTCCCTGTAGTGGCGAAGGCACCATTCGAAAAGATCCCTTAGCACTTAATAATTGGGGATTAGCGGAAAACAGCACCATCGCCGAAACCCAAAAAGCATTACTTGAATCAGCCTTTCTGGCGTTGAAAACAGGCGGAAGCTTGGTCTATTCCACCTGTGCACTGAGCAAATTGGAAAATCAAGACGTGTGTGAACACCTCAAATCTACATTTCCTGAGGCGGTAGCGTTTGAATCCCTTGCCACGCTCTTTCCCAATGCAGACAAAGCTTGCACGGATGAAGGTTTCCTTCATGTATGGCCTCAAATTTTTGATAGTGAGGGGTTTTTCATCGCGAAAATCACCAAAACCTGTGATGTTGAAAGGCAAAAACCTGAGCCAAAGAAACAGAAAAACTTTCCGTTTACCCCCATAGCGTCGAAAGTTGAACTTGAACTGCGCCAGTATTTCAAACAAACCTTTGGTATCGACATTCCCACCAATGACATGCTCATGGTGCGAGATCTGGAGTATTGGTTATTCCCGGCTCGTATGAGCACGTTAATCGGCAAAATGAGATTTCAAAGAATTGGCATAAAACTCGCTGATGGGCTGAAAAAAGGCTTTAAGGCAAGGCATGAAGCCATCGTGGCCTTAGCTGAAAAATCGACAGGTTATGAACTGTCCCAAGCACAGGCGATACAATACTTGATGGGAAGAGATATTCCCCTGACTGATGGTGGCAAACCACAGGGAGAGCTGATAGTGACCTACCATGAGTCTGCATTAGGTGTGGCAAAACACTTGGGGAGCCGACTGAAAAATAGTCTACCCAGAGATTTAGTCCGGGATAAAATTGCCGATTCAGACGCCAGCATAACTGCTTGAAACATTTAGTTACAAAGTGACATTAAAAATTAGTCATTTTCTCGCTAGGAGTTATCTCTCTCTACTACACTAATAGCCAGAGAGTTAATTCCGTGAGGATCTCAACAGTAGCGCACGGCTCTTTAGGTAGAGCCATTCCCCTGGACCCAGAACAATTGGAATAGTTTTGGGTCTTTTTTTGTCTTTTTTTCGACCAATGTCTTTTTCAATTAACTCACTAGCGGCCTGCGAGTTTGGCCGCATCGGTAAACAGGTTAAAGAAGTTATCTGTGCTGTATTGAGCCAACTCCTCAAAACTCTCGCCACGTAACTGAGCAATAAACTCGGCTACATCCCTGACGAATGCGGGTTGATTCTCTTTACCACGATGAGGAACGGGGGCTAAATAAGGTGCATCCGTCTCGACAAGCAGCCTATCTTTAGGCACCTTACGAATGACGCTTCTCAACTCACCCGCATTTTTAAAGGTCGCAATACCCGAAACCGAAATATAAAAACCGAGATCGATAGCGGCTTTAGCCATCTCCCAATTTTCGGTAAAGCAGTGCAAAACGCCACCGACCTTGTCCCCGTGTCCATTTTTCAAAAAATTCAGAGTATCTTCACGAGCATCACGAGTATGTATGATCAAAGGCTTATTCACCTGAACTGCCAGCTCGATCTGCTGCTCGAAACAAGTCTGCTGTAAGGCTTTCGTTTCATTAGCATAAAAATAATCTAAGCCGGTCTCACCTATCGCAATAACCTTAGGATCTTTTACGAACTCCTGTAACTGAACGGCATCTAACCCCTCTTGAACATCCAAAGGGTGAACACCAGCCGAAAGAAATACCTGATCAAAGTCAGCCATCTTATCTCGCATAGACTCGAAGCCGTTTTGACGAACATTAACGCATAGGAAGTAATCAACCCCCCTGCTTTTAGCTTCTTTCAGGATATGTTGAATACTTTGGTGATCGGGCGCCGCTTTTAAACGGTCAAGATGACAATGAGAATCGATGAGCACGGGAACTTCCAGCAGTTAGTTTGAATAAAAAAGAGTTAATCAGTAAATCCAAGCAGAGATTCAATTAGCCGTTAATTCCTTACAGAGAAAGGAGCACACAGTGTGAACCAACATCAATGACTTCTTTTACAAAATCTAAAAACGGAGGATTTACAGAATAATTACAGAAGATGGCAGGATACAGACCTACATAGTGCAGGTCAAATCACCGGACGCAAGCTCTCGGGATAACAGGTTTTCAATATGATGTTTGTGGGTATCGGGATCGGTTAATATTTTCACGCCAATTCCCGCAGGTCGACCACCGGAGGCCCCCAATGGGTTGATCCAAACTACGATCCCTTCAAACTCGTGTTTCACGGTTGAGCCAGGAAGTTGATACGCTATCGTTAACTCTTGACCTAAGTAATGGCTTTCTGTGGTCGCAACAAACAAACCTGCCGGCTTAATAAATGGCATATAAGCCCGGTAAAGCTGATGTAGGGTGTCAAAATTAACAACTAGATCTATCATAAATCGATCACTTTTTACCCAGTTCGTTGTACTCTAATATAAATGATTGAAATAAGGCTAAATAATTTACATTCGGCATAAGTAAAAGACGATGATATGTCTCCATCACCTTCGTGCCGAACTCTGTTATTCTCACTCTCAACAATGCATCTAACTCTGTCTGTTTCACTAATTTCTGTCGTAAAAGTAAGTATAAAACTTTAAGCGCATCAGAAACTTGCTTTTCATTTATATTAATTAAACTAGCACACAGGTGACCAGAGGACAAACTTTGAGACCAGTCTTTTCTAAGCTGAAGCAAGGCTTCATATCGCTCACCTTCCAGTGCCTTAGCTAACTCCAAGGGCCCCCCCATCACCGGCAGGCACCAAGTTACATCGGATTTAACATCCGCTCCCAGTGATAGCCAAGCTTTAATCTCTTCACGTGTTGGAGCCTGAAAATGAATCCGTTGACAGCGACTACTGATGGTTGCCATCAATCTCGAAGGCGTATCTGACTGTAAGAGTAATAGTGTCTCTTTGCCCGGTTCTTCGAGTGTTTTTAGCAGGGCGTTTGCCGAAGCTAGGTTTAATTTTTCACAATTACTGAAGACGACAACACGTCGACCACCTTGCTGTGATGTCGCCGTTAGCTTTCGGCAAAGCTCCCTCACCTGATCGACTTTAATTTGATTTCCGTCAGCCAGAATATGATAAAAATCAGGGTGACTATTCGCTTCAACTAACTGACATGCTTTACAGAACCCGCAAGCTCCCTGCGATGACACAGTCTGACATAACGCGGCCTTTGCCAAGGCTAAGGAGAGGATTTCACCGCCATATCCGCTATGCACCCCGACAAGGTAAGCATGACCGATATGCTGTGATTTTAGTTGCTGACTAAAATCACTGATAACAGGGGTCAACCAAGGCAGATTCATTACCACTCCATTGATTGTAATAACGCAAGAATATCTTTGTGTACTTCAGCCATCGTTTGGCCCGCATCGATAACGGCGATGGAATCATCTTTCGATGCAAAGGAGAGAAAGGTCCCACGGGCACGTTCAAAAAACTCCAGTTCTTGCTTCTCTATCCTATCTAACTCACCTCGGCTTGCCGCGCGGCTCAAACCCAATTCAGGGTCGATATCCAGATAGATGGTCAAGTCAGGCTTAAAGTCTCCCAGTGTGGCTTGACTCACGACCTCGACTAAGGCCATCAAGCCCCGTCCTCCACCTTGGTAGGCCAGTGAAGAAAGGTTATGTCTGTCCCCGATCACCCATTCTCCACGAGTTAGGGCAGGTTTAATCACATTGGCGACTAACTGAGCTCTCGCCGCATAAAGAAGAAGACATTCAGCCTCGTCGCAAAGCGGATCATTCTCATCGGCGATTTTAATCAGATCTCTCATACGCTCAGCCAATGGCGTACCACCGGGTTCCCGAGTACACACGGGAACCGCACCAGTGTGCTTTTCGATAAAATCCCGAACAAGGGATATTGCACTGGACTTGCCAGCGCCTTCTAAGCCTTCGATAACAATAAATTTACTGGTGTTTTCGCTATTCATCGATTTCTCTGATACTTGTTTACGGCACGATTGTGCTCGAGTAATGTTTTTGAAAATACGTGACTGCCATCATTTCGGGAAACAAAATAGAGGTAGTTAACGTCCGCAGGCTGCGCTGCTGCAAGCAGTGATGCACCACTTGGCGCCGCAATAGGAGTTGGAGTCAGCCCATTAATTCTATAAGTATTAAAGGGGGTTAGCTCTCTTAAGTCCTTGCGCGTAATATTGCCTTGGTACCTATCTCCCATGCCGTAAATCACGGTTGGATCGGTTTGTAAACGCATCCCTTTATTGAGACGATTTGCAAATACCGCAGATATCCAGGGACGTTCGCTGGCTTTCCCGGTCTCTTTCTCGATTATCGATGCCATGATCAGTAACTCATAAGGTGACTTAAGTGGAAGGTCCTCAGCCCGTTGCGCCCAGGCGGCGGCTAACTCTTGCTGCATCTTCTTGTAACTTTGAGTAACGACCTGCTGAATGTCATCACCGGCAACATAATGGTAAGTATCGGGATAAAATTTGCCTTCAGGAAAACTGGACTCATCTCCCTGTTCGACTAAAACGCGTCTAAATACATCGCCATCAAATTGACTTTGAGGCAAGGCTTGCAGTATCGCCAACCATTCTTTAATACTCTGTCCTTCAATAAGCGTCACACTAAAGACTTTCTCTTTTCCCTGAACCAACTTTTCAAGCAGTTCAGTCACAGTGTCACCGGGTTCGATAACGTAAAATCCTGAGCGAATTTTAGCCAGTTCAGGTTTAAGGCGAACCAAGACCTTCAACTTCCAGCCCTCGGTAACTAATTCTCGCTTCTCTAACACCGTCACCAGCTGTGAAAATGAAGTACCACGTTTGAGTTCAAGATCTTGTGGCTGAATAAGGTTGAGTTGCGACTGACTAAACTGAGTAATATTTTTGTAACCCCAAATACCCACCCCACCAGCGAGAGTAAGTAGAATAAAGCACGTTGTGACAAGCACTATAACAATTTTTTTCATAAGGTAAGGTGTAGAGAGTGTCTTATTGAATGGGTAAAAGATGACCGCGCATAGGTCAGATTATCGATTCGGTTAATATCGACAAGGCCAAATAGGCTATTGGTAATAAATCCATGCTCAAATTGCGACAGTTGCTGATAGCTAACGTCATGAATATGCAGATCGAAACCTCGAGCGATAAGTGCATAAATTACCTGCTCTCTCATCACTCCTGCAACCCCAGCCAAAGCAATGCTTGGGGTGATGACATTATTACCATCGACCAGAAACAGGTTAGCCATCGATGACTCAATCACATTACGCTTTTGATCCATCACCAACCAGTCCTCAAAACCTGAGGGCAATTTTTTTGATTTAATTAATACCTGCTCGAGACGATTAAGGTGTTTAATACCGGCGAGCAGTGGCTGTTGTGCCAGCTTCACCTCGCTGCTTTTTAACGATACTCCGGTATTTTGCCATTGTGAATAATGGCTGGGGATAGCATGTAACGAGACGATTTCGGTAATGGAACCAGACGTTGGCGCAGCATAGCCACGTCCACCGACGCCTCGGCCGAGCAATAGCTTGATACAGCCATCACCTCGAGTCAACGCAAGGTGTGTGATCTGAGATATCAGCGAATCACTGGCGCACCAGTCGAAACCTAACCGTTTTGCGCCCTGAGTCAGTCTCTGCAAATGGGCCCGTAAAAACAAGACCTCACCACCACTAAAACGCATGGTTGCAAACAGTCCGTCTCCGTAGGCTAATCCACGTTCGAGTGGATTAACCTGGCAATCTGGCTTCCCATTCACCCACACTTCAGTCATTGCTGAAATCTCTGTCATAGACACCAACATTAGCCATTAACTCGTTCCCTTTCGGCCATAATTTCCAATGTTATAATCACTTCAGACTTAACTGTCCTGGCTTATCCGACTGGCAACGGCATCTTGTTGATCTTTATATTTGGCATCTTTACGCGTGTTATAAGGTCGTGAGACAGGCGCATTCAAACGTTCGAAATTCAGTGCACCTATGGTCATGTTAGGGCGTAGCGCCAGTGGTAACTTACCGCTATTGAAAAATTCGAGAACAATTTTCCCCTGCCAACCCGGATCGATTCGATGTGCCGTAACATGCACCATCAAACCTAGACGGGCAAGAGATGAACGTCCATCTAGCCAGCCCACGATATCGGCGGGCAGCGTCACGCTCTCATGGGTAACCGCGAGAGCGAGTTCTCCGGGGTGAAGGAAAAATGCACCACCATCAGGGATCACAATCAGTTCACTCATCACATCGTCGAGTGACTTTTGCACTTCTGATGTCGGACCACTGAGATCGATAAAGGGAGCGGTATGATCCTGAAATACTCTGAACTGATCGCCTAACTTAACATCAACACTTACGCCACTAATAGCTTCTATGCTCGGACGAGGTTCGATCACGATAGAGCCATCGTCTAAACAGGCTTCAATCTCAAAATCAGTTAAACGCATTACGCTTACACTCCAGGGTATTTAAATTTTGTTCACTATTGATGCTGAAACGACTGCTGCAACAAAAATAGAGTCAAAATGTAGGGCTGCTTTATAAGTATTATTTTGCTAGCAGATGCTGAATTCGAGTCTTAAGAATTTCGGTGGCGATACGGTTCTTACCACCGCGCGGCACAATAATGTCCGCATACTGCTTAGACGGTTCGATAAATTGTAGGAACATAGGACGTACAGTTTCAGTGTACTGCGCCATTACCGACTCCATCGTACGACCACGCTCGGCAACATCACGTGAAAGACGACGCATAAAACAGATATCCAGCGGCGTATCCATAAACACGCTCGCATCCATCGTATTTCTTAGCACAGGATCGGTTAACAATAAGATACCTTCTAAGATGATCACCTTCTTAGGCGTCATCTTAATCGTCTCTTCCATTCGCGTATGTTCGTTATAGCTGTAGGTGGGGATCTCTACCGCTTCGCCAGACTTTAAGGCCTTTAAGTGGCTGCATAAAAGCTCATGATCGAGTGCCTTAGGGTGATCGTAATTAGTCAGTACCCGCTGCTCCATCGAAAGATGTCCCTGATCCTTGTAATAAGCATCTTCGGCGATGACACCTATCTGATCGGTACCAAGATCACGACATAACTCTTCGTAGATGGTTTTAGCGATTAAACTTTTTCCCGAGGCAGATGCCCCCGCGATACCGATAATGACACACTGAGAATTCATGCTGATAAAACCTTATTCGTCATCTGAAATACTGATAGAAACACTGGGTTGTACTTTAGTTAGCGCGAGCTGAGCGCCCACTTTCCTTGCGATTTCACGATAAAGTGCTGCCACTTCACCATCTGGATCGGCAACGACCGTAGGTATGCCGTTATCGACATCTTCACGGATGTTGAGCTTAAGAGGTAACTCTCCCAAAAGAGGAACCTGATAACGCTCAGCCATCTTGCTGCCGCCGTGACTACCAAACAGATGTTCTTTATGACCACATTCGCTACACAGATGAAAACTCATGTTCTCGACAATACCTAACACAGGTATGTTGACCTTCTGGAACATACTAATGCCTTTTTTAGCATCGGCGAGCGCGATATCCTGAGGCGTAGTAACAATAACCGCACCCGTCACGGGCACTTTTTGAGAGAGGGTCAATTGAATATCACCCGTCCCCGGTGGCATATCGATCACCAAGTAATCAAGTTCTGGCCACTGGGTTTCATTTATTAACTGGGTTAACGCGCCAGCAGCCATAGGGCCACGCCATACAGCAGCTTCGTCATCACCCAACATAAAACCGATCGATTGTGCAGTAATGCCATGGGCTGTCGCGGCCGTCATCATTTTGCCATCAGGCGAAACGGGGACGAAATCAGTCACACCCAACATTAGCGGAATAGAGGGACCGTAGATGTCGGCATCTAATATGCCCACTTTCGCGCCTTCGGCTGCTAAGGCTAATGCCAAATTGACCGCAGTCGTTGATTTACCCACACCACCTTTACCGGAAGCGACAGCAATCACTTGCTTAACATCCTTAATCGGCTCAACACCACCGATTGCAGAAATCGATGCTGGTTGAAAATCAATTTCACATTCCACTTCATCGATAGCATCTAGCACAGCCAGTTTCTTGGTTATTGCCATAACGGTATCGCGATACTGTGTCATGCAAGGATAAGGGTAACAAAGACCTAACTGTAAACGTTTACCATCAATTGATAACTTGCTTACACAACCAGCACTGACCAAACCTTGTGCTAAATACGGATCTTGATATGCATCCAAAATGGCCAAAACAGGCCCGAGCAGATCGTCATTAAGACTGTAATTCTGAGAAGCTGAAGACAAAAGTACTACCCCCAATAAAAAATTTGATCAAGTGTACCAGAAAAGGACCTAAATATTCGTGTAGATTTAACTCACTTAACTCACCTTTTGATGAAAGTCTCGCTGGGATCGGTTAGTATCTATGCCATTCTTTTTGGGCTCCTTACTGATTTTGAGACAAGATGGCAAATTCACAACGTAAAATCCTAGTTACCAGTGCACTTCCCTACGCCAATGGACCTATTCATCTAGGCCATATGCTGGAATATATTCAAACCGATATTTGGTCACGATTCCAAAAACTTCGTGGGCACGAGTGTCACTATATCTGTGCAGATGATGCCCATGGCACCCCTATCATGCTCAAGGCTCAGCAGTTAGGTATCGAGCCGGAAGAGATGATTGCTCAAGTCAATAAAGAGCATCAACAGGATTTTGCTGATTTCAATATTCAATTTGATAATTTCCACAGCACACACAGTGTTGAGAACCGCGAATTGTCGAGCGAGATTTACCTCAAGCTACGTGATGCTGGTTTTATCGAGACTCGCACTATCTCGCAGCTATTTGATCCAGAAAAGTCGATGTTCCTGCCCGATCGCTTCGTTAAGGGCACCTGCCCTAAATGTAAGAGCGAAGATCAGTATGGCGATAACTGTGATAACTGTGGCGCGACATACAATCCAACGGATCTGCTCAACCCGAAATCGGCCGTATCTGGTGCAACCCCGGTAATGAAGGACTCTGAGCATTTCTTCTTCGACTTACCCGCGTTTGAAACCATGCTAAGTGAGTGGACTCGCTCTGGCGCGATTCAAGAAGAGATCGCTAACAAACTTGCCGAATGGTTCGATCAAGGCCTGCAACAGTGGGATATAAGTCGTGATGCACCTTACTTTGGTTTTGAGATCCCTGATGCGCCAGGTAAATATTTCTATGTTTGGCTAGACGCCCCTATCGGTTACATGGGTTCGTTTAAAAACCTATGTGACAGACGTGAAGATCTTAATTTCGACGATTTTTGGTCTAAAGACTCAACCGCCGAGGTGTATCACTTCATCGGTAAAGATATCGTTAACTTCCACAGTTTATTCTGGCCAGCTATGCTCGAAGGTGCGGGATACCGTAAGCCTACCAGCGTATTCGCTCACGGCTATGTCACGGTGAACGGCGCCAAGATGTCAAAATCTAAAGGCACCTTTATCAAGGCCCGTACTTACCTTGATAACTTAGACCCTGAATACCTGCGTTACTACTACGCCGCTAAGCTCAGCAATCGCATTGATGATCTCGATCTTAACCTTGAAGATTTCGCCCAACGCGTGAACTCTGATCTGGTTGGTAAACTGGTTAACCTAGCTTCACGCACCGCTGGCTTTATCAGCAAGCGTTTCGATGGCAAGTTAGCTAACGTTGCCGATACCAGCCTTGAGCAGACGTTCCTTGGTAAGCAAACGTTGATCGAAGAGTTATACGAGAATCGTGAGTTCGGTAAGGCGATGCGTGAGATCATGGCTTTGGCCGACCTAGCCAACGCTTATGTTGCCGATGCCGCGCCTTGGCAATTAATTAAAGATGAAGCTAAGCAAGAAGAAGCCCATCAGGTCTGCAGTAATGCACTTAACCTGTTCCGCATCTTAGTGACATATTTGAAGCCTGTACTGCCAAAATTGGCTGATGATGTCGAAGCCTTCCTTCAGTTCCCACTGACTTGGGACAATTTGAGCGCCGATCTCGCTGGTCATGAAATTGCTAAATTCAAAGCCTTGATGCAACGCGTCGATATGAAAAATATCGAAGCGATTATTGAAGCATCCAAAGACAACTTATTAGCGACCACTGATGCGAATCACGTTGAAGCTAAAAAAACGGCTAGCACTGACGCTGCATCAGCACAAAATGATGCCCTCGTCGATACTCGTAGTCCGCTTGAAAGTGACCCCATCTCTGCAGAGATAAGCTTCGAAGATTTCGCCAAAATAGATCTTCGTATCGCGCGTATCGCCAAGGCTGAGCATGTGCCGGAAGCGAACAAGCTACTTAAACTTCAGCTAGACTTAGGCGGCGAAACCAAACAGGTCTTTGCTGGCATCAAGTCAGCCTACGCGCCTGAAGATCTTGAAGGTAAGCTAACCGTAATGGTGGCAAACCTTGCCCCGCGTAAGATGCGTTTCGGCATGTCCGAAGGCATGGTACTTGCGGCAGGACCTGGTAATAAAGATCTGTTTATACTTGAGCCTCACGAAGGTGCACAACCTGGAATGAGAGTTAAGTAACCAGTTGATAGTTAAGCATATAAAAAGGGCCGCAATGATGCGGCCCTTTTTATTTAATGATTCACAATGTAAAAACG
>SDWK01000211.1 GCA_004195335.1 Shewanella sp. | reverse complement strand
ATGTATTCCACATTAAAAATAAAAATACTTTTACTTATAGCTTTATTAATGTTTAATTATGACCGACTGAAAACCTTGCGCAAAATAAATATCAAAGCGTAAACAAATGGACAACAAAATTACCAGCGTAATAACCGACGTAATGACTAAAAGAATAACGAATGCAATATCAGCTGCAATAACCAACACAATACCAAAATAATAAAAGGCAGATGAAAACGTTGAAAACTTCAGTTCATATAACAATATATTCTCTGTTTATTACTATAATCACATCTAGTTCATCGTTTGCTAATGTTACTCATTATCAAACTCATTTTGAAAAAGCTAAATGGAACTATTCCGGTGACCAATACCTTTGTAAGATAGAACATAAGGTCGATGGGTTCGGTGAGTTTAAGTTGGTAGCAAAACCAGGTAGCCAACTCACAGTGCAGCTCACCGCAGACTGGCTCTCCCTTCAAGATGAGCACTGTCCGCTCAGCGTTCAGGCTCCCTCTTGGAATCAAGGAAATACTCCCAATTCCAAAGGAACCCTGCTGAAGTGGAGTGGTAATACCGGCAGTAGCCATGAGTCGACCAATCAGTTTTTAGAGGGCTTAGAGCAAGGTCTCTCTTGGCAGGCTAAGGTCTCAGACGGGCTTGGCAACTTCTATCTGGTTGAGACTGCACCTATTGCCACCCAAAATATCGCCAATCAATTTAAAAGATGCCGTCAACAACTGTTACCGAAACCTTTCTCCTATGTTCGCCGAGTCGATATCCCGTTTGAATCAGGTTCGAGCAAGCTAGTCGCTAGCCATGACGCCGACTTAAATGCCATAGCCCAATATGTCCATGTCGATAACTCAATCGTCAGTGTATTGGTCGATGCCCATGCCGATGCCTCGGGTGAACATCTAGCAAATCTCGTGCTGAGTAAAGAGAGAGCCGACGAAGTGGCTTCCCGCCTGATTGAATTTGGCATAGACAGAGATAAGGTACAGGTTAGACATCACGGCGCTCGCTCACCTAAGGTGAGTAATAATACTCAGGCTGGCAGACAGTCGAACAGAAGAGTCACTATACGTTTAATCAAGTCACCCACTAAAATCTCAGCAGCTCAGCAAGCTGGAGGATCTTATGAACCTCTTTGACTTTAGACTCGTCGAGGCGGAACTCACACCTGAATGCTGTAAATTATTGCAAGCCCAAGGTTTCGAACTGTGGCATTCAGGCTTAGATAAGCCCTGGCTCACCCTGATCAACTTATCTCATTGTAGCTGCGCCGAATCATCGCTTAAAATGGCTCAATACCCAGGTATGAACCAGATAGCTTTACTGGCTCCAGAACAGACAGAGCTGGCAAGCAGTGCAATGCGACATGGGGCTCAGGACTACCTACTGCTACCCTTAGATACAGATCAACTGGTCTCATTAATGGTCAGATTACGCCGTTTAGAGCAGCCCGACACTGAGCTGGTTGTTTCCTCTACCGTCAGTCGACAACTCTTGATGTTGGCACACCGAGCGGCCACAACAGAAGCCAGTGTTTTACTTACTGGCGAGAGTGGAACAGGTAAAGAGCCCTTAGCTCGCTATATTCACCGACACTCCAATCGCTCCGATAGTCCCTTTGTCGCGGTCAACTGCGCCGCCATTCCGGAGAGTATTTTAGAATCGATTCTCTTCGGTCATGTCAAAGGCGCCTTCACTGGTGCATCTTGCGATCAAGTTGGCAAATTTGAGTTGGCTAATGGCGGCACCTTACTCCTCGATGAGATAGGTGAAATGCCGTTTCTGCTGCAATCTAAGCTATTACGTGTCCTGCAGGAGAGAGAGATAGAACGCTTAGGCGGCCACAAGACCATTCCCCTTAATATCCGCGTCATCGCCTCGACCAACAAAGATCTGCGCAAAGCGGTCAAGGCCGGTGACTTCAGAGAAGATCTGTTTTATCGCTTAGATGTATTGCCCCTTAAAATCACTCCATTGAGGGAACGGAAAGGAGACATCTTGCCTCTGGCCGAACATTTTTTACAAAAATACAAACACCTTTGTGACAATCAATGCTGCTACTTCAGCGAACAGGCCCAGCAGCGCTTGCTCTCCCATGACTGGCCGGGCAATGTCAGAGAGCTTGAAAATACCATTCAACGGGCATTAGTCATGCGGCGGGGTCAGGCACTTCAAGCTGCCGATCTCGGTATAGAGGCTAAAGAAGAACACTGCATTATAAAGGTAGAAAACTCGGAGCAGGGACTCAAGGCCTCCAAGCGACAAGCCGAATTCCAATACATTTTAGATACGCTAAAACGATTCGGTGGTCACCGCAGTCAGAGCGCAGAATCACTTGGAATGACCACGCGAGCACTCAGATACAAGTTAGTGCAGATGCGCGAAGAGGGGATAAATATAGAGCAGGCCTTAGGTCATGCGGCCTAAATCAAAGCCCGAAAACTCATACATCATAGATAGGAAAAGTACATGTCTGTTTCAACATTAATCAGCCCTCAATCCATGATGGACACCTTAAGTATCCATACTGAGATGGCCAAAGGGGCGATTAAAATCACACCCAATCCCAAAGATCACGGCGTACAGGCGACCTCTTTCACCGAACTGATGGAGAGTAAAGTGACGGCGGTTAACTCAGATCAAAACGTCTCTTCGGCCAAGATGAGAGCCGTAGATAGTGGCGCAAGTGATGATCTAGTGGGGGCAATGGTGGCATCGCAGCAAGCCAGCCTCTCCTTTTCCGCCATGATCCAGATCCGTAACCGCTTGGTTCAGGCTTTTGACGAAGTGATGAAGATGCCGCTTTAGAGCCGCGCTGATAAAAATAATTACGCATTAGCAGAATATCGAAGTCTTCTGTAAGGGAAAAATACTCAATGTCTACAACTCTCGCTCAACCGAGCTCAACCATTGCCGATGTCAGCGATAATGGTGATTTGCTCGCATCAATGAAAGCGAAATGGCACGAATTTAATCGTGGTGATCGCCAAGTGTTAGTACTCGCAATCCTCGCCAGCGTGGTTGCCTGCGTCATCGTCCTGCTACTCTGGAGCGCCAGTCAGGGATATCGTCCTCTATACGGAAATCAGGAGCAGGTTGAAACGGCGCAGATAATGGAAGTGCTTGAAGCCGAAGGGATAGCGTATCGACTCGATGCCAATAGTGGTCTGGTATTGGTGGCCGAAGACAAACTAGGTAAGGCCAGAATGCTACTCGCCGCTAAGGGCGTAAAAGCTAAGGTGCCTTCTGGCATGGAGTCATTGGATAATACCGGTATAGGCACCAGTCAGTTTATGGAGCAGGCCAAGTATCGACACAGTTTAGAGGGCGAACTGGCCCGCACCATAATGGCGTTAAAGGCTGTTCGAACCGCCAGGGTCCATCTCGCCATACCTAAACGTACGCTATTTATCAGACAGCAGCCCGAATTGCCTTCGGCCTCAATCATGCTAGACCTCTATTCAGGTGCAAATCTACAAGCGAGCCAAGTTGAAGCCGTAGTGAACTTAGTCGCTGGCAGCGTCAGCGGTATGACACCTGAACGGGTACAAGTGGTCGATCAAGAGGGCAACCATCTAAGTTCCGCCATATCGCTCAATCAAGACATAACACAGGCGCGAGACCGACAACTCAAGTACACCCAAGAACTGGAACAGAGCTTGATTAATCGTGCATCGAATATGCTTGCCTCAGTACTGGGACAGGAAAACTTTCAGGTGCAAATAGCGGCTCGAGTCAACTTCAACCAAGTGGAGGAGACACGAGAGTCACTGGATCCTCAGGCCGTAATAACCCAAGAACAACAGAGCATCAACGACACCGATAGCACGCTTGCCATGGGGATCCCTGGCGCCCTCACCAACCGGGCACCGAAAGCTAATAATAATGCCAAGGAGAACACCAGCCGCAACCTGAATAAGCAAGAGAGCCGACAATATGACGTGGGACGCTCGGTAAGACACACTCGATTTCAGCAGATGCAGCTAGAAAACCTCTCTGTCTCTGTGCTGCTAAACAGTCAGGCCGGCGGCGATGCCGGTTGGAGCGAGGCTCAAGTATCACAACTGGGCACCATGGTTCAGGACGCAATTGGTTACTCGGCACAGCGCGGTGATCAGTTCAGCATCAATAGTTTCGCGTTTGCCCCAGTTCGGATAGCCCAGTTTGAACCTATGCCATGGTGGCAGGCCGAAGGTTACCAGGCTTATCTGAGGTATTTCATCGGCGCAATTTTAGGTTTCGGACTCATCTTCTTCGTGCTTAGGCCTTTAGTTTCTCACCTGACACGCACCGCAGAGCACACCTTTAAAGAGGGTCCGAATGAAAGCCCTGTGGCATTGGAACCACCACCTGCAAGCATGGCAAACAGTGCTCAACTCGGTGATTCTCAGGCCCTGGCTGATCAGCTGATGGGACTGGATCAGAACAAGATGGGTAGCGACTGGAGCGGTAATCAAAGCCTTCCGGCACCGGGTTCACCGCTCACGGTGAAGATGGAGCACCTCAGCTTGCTGGCTAATCAAGAACCCGCTCGCGTGGCCGAAGTGATTGCTCACTGGATCGGTGATAACGACAACGAGTGAGCTATCTCAGATATTAAGTCATAAAACAAAAGCCCGCGTTTAACCAATTTAGGTAATGAATCTTGTGAACAAGAGTGAACTTGGAATAAAAATGGATAATCTAGAGCAAGCGGCCATGCTGTTGCTTAGCATGGGCGAAAAAGGCGCGGCTCAAGTGATGGCACATCTGGATAGAAGCGATGTTCAACACTTAAGCCATAAGATGGCTCGCCTATCCAGCATCACCCAAGATGAAGCCGAGGCCGTCCTTGGCCGCTTCTTCATGGGATATCAGCAGCAATCGGGTATTGCACGTGCGTCTCGATCATATCTGCAAAAGACCTTAGATATGGCCTTAGGTGATCGTGTCGCTAAGAGCCTTATCGACAGTATTTACGGCGATGAGATCAAAACCTTAGTCAAGCGCTTAGAGTGGGTAGATCCTCAACTGCTAGCCCGGGAGATCACCAATGAACATTGCCAACTGCAAGCGGTACTCTTAGGCCTACTGCCACCAGAAAGTGCCGCTCAAGTACTACAGAGCCTGCCAGCCGAGGGGCAAGATGAAATATTGGTTCGTATCGCGCAACTCGGTGAACTGGATAGAGATGTGGTCGATGA
The DNA here is from genome assembly GCA_004195335.1 of Shewanella sp. Lineage (GTDB taxonomy): Bacteria > Pseudomonadota > Gammaproteobacteria > Enterobacterales > Shewanellaceae > Shewanella. The sequence goes on along the minus strand of SDWK01000211.1, from coordinate 568 downwards.
ACTCAGACATTTGGTCGAGCGTTGCATGCTGATAGCGATGGAGAAAAGCCACACTAAAGTCGCAGGCATTCGCCAGGTAGCCGATATTCTTAATCGCTTCGAAGGCGACCGTGAGCAGTTGATGGAGATGATCAAACTCCATGACAGGAAGCTCGCCAGTGATGTGGCCGACAATATGTTCGACTTCATCATCCTGGGCAGACAGAAGCCAGAAACCCTGCAGGAAGTGATGGCGATAGTTCCCCCAGAGATGCTGGCACTCGCCCTGAAAGGAATAGACGCCGATCTCAAGTCTACCTTGCTCGCGGCTCTGCCTAAACGTATGTCTGCGGCGATTGAAACTCAGGTAGAAGCCATAGGGGCTGTTCCGCTCAGTCAGGCGATAACTGCCCGCAGAGAGATCATGGATCTGGCAAAACAGATGATGCTAGACGGTGAAATAGAACTGCAACTGTTCGAAGAGCAGGTGGTCGAGTAATGAACCCTATAAAAATAAAAGGTATGGCCATTAGTGCTATGCCATTAAGCCAAACAACAGTGAGAAAAAAGGTCATGGGTCTGGCAAAAC
>SDWK01000205.1 GCA_004195335.1 Shewanella sp. | reverse complement strand
CGAGATCAGGACGGTCCCGATTAAGGAACTGGGCTGCGGCGACTGCACGATCTGTTTCGACGACGAGAACGACAGATCGGTAATGATTTTCACAAGAAAAACAAGTGCGTCGGAGCCTATTTTGAGAAGAAATCTCGTAATGTTTACATCATTTATTAGCTTTATCGCAATTTCAGGTCTTTTTGGCTGTGATAATGGTGTGAATACAGGCACTATCTGTAAAAATAATCCTGAACTTTGTAGCGATTTACATAAAGATAGTTGGTGCCAATATGAAAAAGCTGACCTAATTAAGAAAAGATATAAGCTAAAACACACTTCCTCACCAACCGGAGAGCAGCTTTATCGCCATCTTCTTAATTTAGAAAACTACAGTAAATGCATTGAACTTGCTGCAGGTGTACAGCATATCCTTCATCCGGAACGGACTAATGACCGACTTAGAGCATTCGGGTTGAGCGCGCAGAGTTTAGCTCAATTACAGGCAACGACAAAAGACAGTACCGACCTTTATCTTGCCTATTATCACTGGACGCGATTCAATGATGAAAAAGCGCAAACCATCGTACTTAATGCCGAAAAAGACCAACAGTTGAATGATATCGAGTTACTGGCAATCATTGCTTCCTATTACCAAAAATTTGATGCTAAGAAAGCCAAGCGCGTTTATCTGCAAGTTTTTGATTTGAGTAACGAGGATAACTTTAATCCTGACTGGTTACTTGGTTTAGCTAATACCTACCAGAAAACCGATGATCTCGAACTTACCTATCTCCTTTCCAGAGCCAATGTCTTAATGACGGACAATAAAGCCTCAGAACAAAAAATGCTGAGATTAATCAACGATGATGAAGCGATCAAGTCCGTACTTGATGACCAGGCAGAGGACTTAGTTAGCGAAATAAATTCAGGGAATTTTAAGGCTAGCTCCCTCCGGTTGGTTCTGATGAGAGATAAGTCTGCACTTTGATCTATAGCATTTAGTCACCATACCCATAAATAACAACAGAGCCAGCCCGATATGAAGTTTGAATTGATTTCGAATTTACCCAGATATTATTTTAATTGTGTTTAACCTGGGCTATATTTTTAAGACAGTTTTGGGTTGAAGAAGATCTCTTAATGTAGGGTGTTGATTAATAATCAACCTTTATACAGCTACAATATCTCAATGAGTTAAGCCGTTTTATAGCTCGGCAAGATGTTTGCCATAACGAATATTTTTTACATGGAAAATGTCATTTTTTGTAAAAAGCATGACCATTGTAAAAAAAACACCAAAAATGTTAATGAGAAACGCCCTCAACTCGGGATTTTACTTGACGGTAGCTGTCAGTTTGGTAATTTTACAACCAGAAGATAATTTTACATTCACCAGAGGGATATCAAATGACTATCCGCGTAGCAATTAACGGTTATGGCCGTATCGGCCGAAATATTTTACGTGCACTTTATGAAAGCGAAAAAGATTACCCAATCCAGATCGTTGCACTTAACGATCTTGGCGATGCATCAATTAATGCACACCTAACGAAGTATGATTCTGTTCATGGCCGTTTCAATGCAAAAGTTGAAAATGATGATGAAGCCATTTATGTAAACGGTGATAAAATTCTGACTTTTTCAGAAAGAAATCCTGCCAATTTACCTTGGGCTGAACTAAACATCGACGTGGTTTTCGAATGTACTGGTATTTTCACGTCTAAAGACGCGGTACAACCACACCTAGCTGCTGGTGCAAAGAAAGTGCTAATCTCAGCGCCTGGTAAGAATGTTGATGCTACCGTTGTATACGGTGTTAACAACAACGTAATTACAGCTGATATGACTGTTGTCTCAAATGCATCATGTACTACTAACTGTTTAGCTCCTATCGCTAAGCCGTTAAATGATGAAATTGGTATCGAGTCAGGTTTAATGACGACCATTCACTCTTACACTAATGATCAGCGTCTTTCTGATGTTTACCACACAGATTTACGTCGAGCACGTGCTGCTGCAATGTCTATGATCCCAACTCAAACAGGTGCTGCGGCAGCTGTTGGTCTTGTGGTCCCTGAGCTTGCTGGTAAATTTGATGGTTTAGCCGTTCGTGTACCGACAGTGAATGTATCATTGGTTGATCTGTCATTCATTGCGTCACGTGACACAACGGTAGAAGAAGTTAACGCTATTATCGAAAGTGCCGCGTCTCAGTCACCGATGAATCAAGTATTGGCTGTCAATAAGGAGCCCTTGGTTTCTATCGACTTTAACCACAACCCATTCTCATCAAACTTTGATGCAACTCAGACACGTGTTAAAGGCCGTCTGGTTAAAGTTATGTCTTGGTATGATAACGAATGGGGTTTCAGTAACCGCATGTTAGATAATGCTGTTGCCTTGATGACTGCGAAATAATTTCGTCTTCATAGCGTTTAAAAGCCAACCACTAAGGTTGGCTTTTTTGTATCTGATGACTTCAGTCCTGGGGCCATTACAATTATAACGTCTTGAACTGGTATCCATTCCGGCCTAAAGACTTAGCGATATACCTTAAAGGATCAGCTTGATTGATAAGGTACTGGTCGTCATACGAGCCACTTGTGCAGTATACCGCTCCTAACTCACACTAACGTGATGAGAAGTCTTCTCCCATTCAAACTGACTAACCGATACACAAGCTTGAGCCTTATGGGGCAATGCTTTTGCTTCCTGCACCGTTAAGTTATGGATAAAAAGGCAAAACTCCTCTCCCCCTATTCTTGCGAACACTGCATCTGTTGGAATAACTTCGGTCACAACCTTAGCGATTTCCTTAATGATATAGTCACCGGCCATGTGACCCCAATTGTCATTGCACCATTTATTACAGTGAAGTCGAAAGATTGACGATACAAGAGTGAAGTTACTCGTTAAATTCATCAAAAATGTGGCCAAAACCCTCTAAAGAGCTTTGCACAGCCCAAGCGCGCCAATGAGAATGATTACCCTTCTGATTTGCTTATTGAAATTGATACAGTATTTAAACCAAGTATAAGATTTAGTTCTAACATCATTAAGGAAATTGTCTAGCCTTAATTGATATAGATCAAAAAAAGGGCATGGCTGATGAAAGGTAAGGCAAAGGTGACGAGTGCACTAAACCAAATACTGATATTTGAGCTCACTTCGATTAATCAATATTTTTTACATGCACGAATGTATAAAAATTGGGGGCTGGAAGAACTCGACGAGAAAGAATATAAAAAATCAATTCTGGACATGAAGCAAGCCGATGTTCTGATCGAGCGTATCTTGTTTCTGGAGGCGTTACCTAACCTTCAACAGCTAAATAAGTTACGTATCGGTGAACACACCCATGAGATGATCGAGTGCGACAAAATTTTTCAAGAAGAACAGATTGCCCAATTACGAAGTGCGATCACTTTATGTGAAAACGAACACGATTATGTCAGTAGAGAGATGCTGGCTAAGATTTTAGAAGATGAAGAAGAACACCTAGATTGGATTGAAGCACAAGAGTTTCTGATCAATTCAACGGGTATCAAAAATTACCTACAGTCAATGATGGAGGATTAACATGCAGGGTAATCAGAAGGTTATAGATCACCTTAATCAACAGTTGACTCTAGAGTTAACCTCGATGGATCAATATCTAGCTCATTCAAAGATGTATGAGGATTGGGGGATAAATAAGTTACATGCAAGACTTTCTCACGAATACGAAGAGGAACTTGGCCATGCTAAACGATTAGCGGAGCGGATCCTGTTTCTGGAAGGAACTCCCGATACAGCCTCACGCGAGCCTATAAACGTCGGCAGTAATGTGCAGCAAATGCATGAAAATGATCTGGAGGCAGAAAGAGTTGTTGCAGCAAGTTTGACTAAAATTATTGCTATCTGTGAAGAAGAGAAAGACTATGTCAGTCGGGAGATTTTAGAAGATTTGCTCAAAGATACCGAGATGGATCATATTTACTGGCTTGAGCAACAGTTAGGCATAATTGGTAAGATCGGTATTCAGAACTATATTCAATCACAAATGGGCAGTCAGGATGGTTAGCAGCTCATAGCAGGAAGAAGAGTGGAGTGATGACCCCTACTCTTCTACTGGTGCACATCATGGTTATTTACTTAAGTGTCATGTTATTAATGGATTTATTTAATTCAACACGACATAACCACGATTGGTCATGCAGTTTTTAACTATCGTTTCTTTTTCCTGTTCGTGATTGGCTGCATTTTGTCTGTTGGAACGGCCTTTTCCGAGTACTCCACCAACGAGACCAATTGCTGCACCCGTTTTTGCTCCATCAGTTCCGGAGCCTCCCGATATGGCGCCCGCTGCGGCCCCTAATGCTGCGCCCTTAGCGGTACCGGAAATGGCTCCGCCTTGGGTAGTCTTTTTTTGAGCCAGTTGCGATAACTCAGTACATTCGTGAAGATCAAAAATATAATCTTTCTCATCGACACCTTTTTTATCTACGACAATATTAGCCCAAGCCGATACTTGGAATGAGAGTAACCCAATAATCAATAGAAACTTTTTCATAATACCCTTACCGGAATTTGTGCGATAACTATGTATCTAAACTGACATAACTTGAGTTTAGACGCTTAAGATAACGTGTGTCGGCTGAATTGTTACTTAACGATAAGTATAAAGGAGGATGTTGGCTGGGTTAGGCTCAGTATCAAACAGACAAGTATTAAGAATTATCTGCAGTCTATTTTACAGAAAATTTACTTATGTTATTTGGGGCAACCCATGTGTCATATCTTGCCCCCAATCCTAGTTTATGCAGAATTAAAAGCGTTTAATGCGTACAACTTTCATTACTTCTATCTCAAAACCGGCAACTTTCTCTGATTCAGCATAATAAGTCATATTGACCCTATTACCTTTCAAACACCTGAATTTTTTCGGTCTTCTAAATTTGAACGGAGCATCGCACCCTTCAATCATGACGGTATGCTGCACCCACTCCTCTACTTCTCTTTGTGTATGAGACACAATCTTCACACCTTCTGAGTGAACAAGTTTGTTGTGACTAGAAAGCATCTTATCTAATTTTGATTTCATCAGTTCCCCCCATATAGACCAATCGTTAAGGATAGCAAGGGCAGGTAGATTTAGCACGATCTCAATAGAAATCTTGCACAATTGTGACATAAACCCAGACCACCATGAATGAGTTGTTGAACTTACACAAGTTTCGTAGGTGACTTACGGTGTCGACCCCCATTGGAGGGTAAGGCGTAAATTTATATTTGTTTATCCTCTAATGGTCAACGACAGCAAAACCGGTACGAAGCGCGGTGGATGAATGTCAAAAGTAGCGATCTTTCAACCAGCCGTAGTGATAATATCCCCACTGACCCAGTCGACGTAACTTTGGCATAGGAAAGTGCGGTAACGGTTGAGTATACAAGGGAAGAGACGGTATCTTCTCTCCCGCGATCGATTGAGCGAGTCTGAAGCCGGCTTGCGCACTAAAAGAGACCCCCGCGCCGCAATAGCCTAAGCTATACCCTGTTCCACTTTGAGTATATACATGGGGCATATCATCCATGGCCGCGGCTATCCAGCCAGTCCAGTTATGAGATATAGATTTATTTGCTAGTGATGGAAAACACTGACCCAAAGCATAACGTAATCGCTGCGCGTATATTGGATCCGTGGCATCTTTGCCGTAGATAGCCCCTCTTCCTCCCAACAACAAGCGGTTATCCGGAAGTAAGCGGTAATAATATTTGAGTATGCGAG
>SDWK01000419.1 GCA_004195335.1 Shewanella sp. | reverse complement strand
AGATGTGTATAAGAGACAGTAACATGTACTTTGCTGTAACAGCCTTATCTCTGGTGTATCAGCCGCATCCAATGCGAGCGCAAGTTTGGCCTTTAAACTTTGATAATAACTGTCCTGATCGGCAAGCCCGACACTATCCAGAAGCTGAGTGGCAGTAACAAGCTCTCCGGCCATCAATTCCGCATCAGCATAAACCAGTGCAATTTCTGCATTGGGCGACTCAGCAAACGCCTGTTTTAATAATACCAGTGCAGGTTCAAATTCATGTAAAGCCAGATGGTTCTTCGCTTCACTAAGTTGTAATTCCCACAGTGCAGGCAAGTGCTTATCGAGCATAGCCGCTATTTGCACTTCATCCTGAACTCCGGCAAAGCCATCGATAGGCTTTCCTTCACTCAGAACAAGGGTGGTCGGTACATTTTGAATTTGAAAATAGTTGGCAATCTCTATCTCTCGATCGCAATCGACCTTCGCCAGAACAAAACGTCCAGATTGCTTCTGTATCATCGAAGTCAATGTCTGACACAAGCTAATACTCTCCGGACTCTGTTGAGACCAAAAGGATAAGACAACGATCTGTTTCATTGAAACATCTACAATCTGCTGAATATTTTCTTTTGTCAGTTCCAAAACAGTTTCCATAACACTCCTTGCAATAATCCTTTAATAAACGACGATGACTTATGTTTCAAAGCATCATTATTCAGGTATAAAAAAGGCAGAACCTTTTACTCTTAAGTATCAGACGTCCTGCCTCATATTACTGCTTATAGTTACTTAAGTTTAGCTAACAGCATCTCATTCATCAGCTTAATGAAGGCCGATGGGTCGGCTAAGCTGCCTTTTTCAGATAGCTGTGCTTGCTGAAGTAACAAATCACTCCACTGCGCGAATAACGCTTCATCTTGCTCATCGTTAAGACGAGAAACCAGTGGATGCTCTGGGTTGATTTCAAATGTGGGTTTGCTTTCAGGAACAGATTGACCCGCAGCCTCCATCAACTTAATCATCTGAGTAGACATCTCACCTTCACCTGCAACCACACAGGCTGGTGTATCGGTCAGGCGAGTTGTCACTTTAACCGCTGAAACTTTCTCACCTAACGAATCTTTAATGCGTTTCACTAAGCCTTCAGACTCAGTCTCAAGCTTCTCTTGGGCTTCTTTCTCACTGGCATCTTCCAGATCACCAAGCTCAAGATCGCCGCGAGTCACAGAGTGAAGCTGCTTACCATCAAAGTCTGTCAGGTGGTTGATCAACCACTCATCGATACGCTCTGACATTAATACAACTTCGATGCCTTTCTTACGAAGAAGCTCTAAGTGCGGGCTGTTTGCAGCAGCCTCATGGCTATCAGCAACGATATAATAAATTTTGCTTTGACCTTCCTTCATACGACTGATGTAATCGGCAAGCGATACCGTAGGTGCGGCGTCCTGAGTATGGGTCGATGCAAAACGTAACAAGGCAGCGATACGCTCCTTGTTCACCATATCTTCAGCCGGTCCCTCTTTCAGTACCTGGCCAAATTCGGCCCAAAAAGTTTGATATTTTTCAGCATCATTCTTAGCCAGTTTCTCTAACATGCCAAGCACACGTTTAGTCACTGCGGTGCGAAGTGCCGTCGTGACCTTGTTGTCTTGTAAAATTTCACGCGATACGTTTAACGGCAGATCATTAGAATCGATAAGGCCCTGAACGAAACGAAGATAGCTAGGCATAAACTGCTCAGCATCATCCATTACAAATACACGTTGAACAAACAACTTCAAGCCATGTTTGCGATCACGGTTCCACATATCCCACGGTGCCTTCGAAGGAATATAGAGCAAGCTGGTGTATTCTTGTTTGCCTTCTACTCGGTTATGGCTCCACAGTAGCGGATCGGTAAAGTCATGGGAGATATGCTTGTAGAACTCTTCATACTCCTCTTTAGACACATCACTCTTGTTTCGTGTCCAAAGTGCAGTAGCCTTGTTCATTGACTGCCATTGACCATCGATAGCAGCAACCGCTTCTTGCTCTTCAGTCGCCTCAACAGCAGGCGTTCCCTCTTCCCACATTTCAACGGGAACAGAGATATGATCTGAATATTTAGTAATGATTGAACGAAGACGATAATCGTCAGCAAACTCTTTCTCTTCTTCACGAAGGTGCAGCACGATCTCAGTACCACGAGTCTCTTTAACTATGGTGTCGACGGTAAAGTCACCTTCACCCGCAGATTCCCACAACACAGCTTCATCATGAGCATGTCCGGCGGCGCGGGTACGAACGGTAACCTTATCGGCCACAATAAATGAAGAGTAGAAACCAACACCAAACTGACCGATGAGCTGTGAATCTTTTGACTCATCGCCGGATAAGTTTTTAAAGAAATCTGCCGTGCCTGACTTTGCAATGGTACCCAAGTGCTCAATAACACTGTCTCGTGTCATACCGATACCGTTATCTTCAATCGTTACTGTGCCTTTCTCTTTATTGGTGCTAATGCGAACGCGTAGTTCACCATCACCTTCATAAAGGGCGTCATTAGTTAGTGCTGCATAGCGAAGCTTATCGGCCGCATCGGCTGCGTTAGAGACCAATTCACGCAAGAAAATCTCTTTATTTGAATACAAAGAGTGGATCATCAAGTTTAGTAGTTGCTTGACTTCAGTTTGAAAGCCGTGAGTTTCTTGTTGTGACATGGGTTATTCCTTCTGTATTTCACAAAGCATTTTTCTTTATGCAAATAGAGATGGGGCTGGAATTTTGATTTTCAAGGGGAAAGGGGGTTAAGAAGTCTAATAATTCGCTATTAAAAAAAACCAGTGTCTGCATAACAAACACTGGAATTCAATTTTGGTGGCTAGCGCCACTGAGACAGTTAATGCACGTTGCACCTAAATTGGCAGACGTCCATTAAAAGAGAGCGCCAGTGTCGTACTATCCACGTACTCAAGCTCGCCCCCAACGGGTACCCCATGTGCAATCCGGCTCACTAAGACATTGTGAACTTTCGCCATATCCGCGATATAATGAGCAGTGGCATCTCCCTCTACCGTAGGATTAGTCGCTAAAATAAGCTCTGAAACGCCTCCTGAACAAAGATGCTCTTCGAGCAGGGATAAACCCAGCTCTTCAGGCCCAACACCATCGAGTGGTGACAGGTGGCCCAACAGGACAAAATAGCGACCGCTGAAATGACCTCCGGCTTCAATAGCCAACACATCGGCAGGCGTTTCCACCACACAGATCTGCTCAGACTGTCCCCGCTTATTACTGGCACAGATAGGGCAATGCTTCTCTTCGGTAAAAGTACGACAAGAGCGACAATGCCCTACATCGCTCATCGCGGCAGCTAACGCCTGCGCCAGAGTTTGCCCAGCCTTACGATCGCGTTCCAATAATTGAAACGCCATACGTTGTGCAGACTTAGGACCCACTCCAGGGAGACATTTCAATGACTGGATCAGTTCATCGACAAGGGGACTAAATTTCATTTTTTATCCGGATTAAAACGGCATCTTCATGCCTGGTGGCAACTGCATGCCTCCAGTCACTTCAGCCATTCTCTCTTTCTGATTTTCTTCTACACGACGTGCAGCATCGTTACAAGCTGCGGCAATCAAATCTTCCAACATCTCTTTATCGTCTGCTAACAGGCTTGGATCGATATCCACTTTACGTACACTGTGAGAACCTGTCATTGTCACTTTAACAAGACCAGCACCGGATTGACCGGTCACTTCCATACGTGCGATCTCTTCCTGCACTTTCGCCATTTTATCTTGCATCTGCTGGGCCTGCTTCATCAGGTTACCCATACCGCCTTTTCCAAACATATCTATTTCTCTTCAATTAAGGGTCGAATAAAGTGGGCTCATCTTACTAAAATAATACTGAGAATCAATTAAAGTCGTACAAAGTTATGACTCAGTTAGCGTCTTAAAGTTCGACTTATCGATAAGCTCAATGATATTTCCTTTTAAACTCAACAATTCGGGGTTATAACTTAAACTATCATTTTCAAACTCAGCGTCCATCTGACTCATCAACCATTGGATGTTGCTATCACTCATCAATCCTTGTTGGGCCTGAACAAGTAACTCTCGATGAAAGCGCTGACGTATCTCTAATGGTGTCTCACGCACATCGTCGACCCCCACTTCAATCGCCACCTTGGTTTCGTTTCCAAGCGCCCGGCTCAAGGCTTCTTCTAATTGAACGATGGCGATATCTGCCGCTAAATGCTTTTGATTCGGCTTCAATAACAATGACATTGGAACAACAAAGTCATGACAAATTGAATTAACCGCGAGTTGTCTAACTCGGCCACCCACATCGAGCGCCGCCATCAAACGGTACCATTTAAGATCGATATCGTGACCAGTAACCTCACCATCATTTAACACAACGGCTTGAACGGACATCGATTCAGCACGAACCGGTGCCTCATTGTGATTCAAGACAACTGTTGAACTATGACTTTGAGTTTGAGGTTGGTTCTGTGTTTGGAGTTGAGTCTCCCCCTCTTGCTCAAGGTGACTCTCCTCCCCTTCGGCTGCATCATCATGTCCCGTAGCTGAAAACTTCTTTTCAACTTTTGATGCGTCACCATTTAATGAAACAGACGACTCTTGCTCCTCCCATGGAGGCCGGTCTTCAATCTGACTATCGGTAACCTTGCTATCCTGGGTATCAAGCTGGTCACTTAGATCTTGCTGACCATTATCGACAGAACTTGTCTCATCTGGCTCGCTAAGAGCCGGTTTTCGAGTCGGCGGCACAAAGCTTTGGCGTTCCGCTTCAGGCTTTTTTCCACCACTCTCCTTGGGCTCACTCTCAACCAATTCTGTCAGCAATGAATCTCGGGCAGCCAGAACGGCATTTAAAATATCATCTTCAGCGCCACTCGGAGCGGGTGATGTCGCCACGCTGTGATTGCCCCTATCCGACTCATTATCGGTTGCACTGGGACTTCCTTTGGCTAAAGAGTCGAAAGGAAGGTACTCATCCATCGACATCGGTTCATCATCATAAGCACCAATTTGTGCATCTTGAGCGGCGTAATATTCATCAGGCATTGAATCGGTCGACGTTACTCTCGTCTCAGGCATGCTTAACTCTGAGACACTCTGCTCAGACACACTTTCCGGTGCCATCTGAGGCTCTGTGCCCCTGATACTATCTGATTGACTGTCTGCAACAGAGGACTCAACCAACTGCGGTTGCGGCTCGATACCGTTCACTTCTGTATTTGCAGTGCTAGCCTCGACCACAACAGACTCTGCTTTGACTGGCTCAGCTTCAACAGATTCAGTCTCAATACTGTTAGGCGCTTCTGATGCTAAACCTTGGGCAGTAACAGCTTTGAGTGGCGGTACTAGGGCGACACTCTGCTCCATCCCCTGACTCGAAGCTTGGCTCAGAATCAGGGCTTGTTCACTGTTTAAGCTGTTGAGTAAGTCTGAATCATCAGTGGTAGATGCTTGCGTTACTTCCAAGCTATCTGCTGCAGACTGCTCGATTGAATGACTCGCCACCGAGAGACTCTCGGTTGGTGAACTTACGCGTCGCAGGCTCTCTGAAGAGCTGATATCGGCATGATCTGATTCAAGCTGAGATGCAGGCTTCGCTTCAGGAATGGAAATCGTTGCAGGATCGGCTACCAACCAGCGTTTCACCGGCACTTCAGGCACAAAAGTTACGGCTCTTAACAAGGCCATCTCGAGCCCGGACTTAGGATCCGGTGCATGGGGAAGGTCTTTGCGCCCCGTCAATAACAATTGATATTAAAGTTGGATCTGTTCGGGGCTTATCTGCTCTGCAAAGGCGGTGATCTGTTCACTGTAAATGGACAGTTGAGCGGCGGCCGGCGCAAACTGGCTCAGGGTAATTTGGTGCAATAACTCAAGTAAACTACGAAGCACTTCCTGTGGGTCAGCACCAAAGGAGAGAACCTTCGCCGTCACCTGCATCAGATTTTCAATGTCACCTTGAATCAAAGCATTAAGCAAGGTAATAACGTGATGCTCATCGATACTGCCCAGCATGGTTTGTACTTGAGTCAGCTTAACTTGACCCGCACCAAAGGCAATTGCTTGATCCGTCAGACTGAGTCCATCGCGCATACTGCCATTGGCTGATTTAGCTAATAACTTCAGTGCTTGTGGTTCAAAACTCAATTGCTCTTGAGAAAGTACGTGGGCTAACTGCTGCTCAATCTCTTCCAGCGTTAAGCTCTTCAAGTTAAATTGCAGACAACGAGACAACACAGTGACAGGAAGTCTCTGTGGATCTGTGGTCGCGAGCAAGAACTTAACATGTTCTGGAGGTTCTTCGAGTGTCTTTAGCAGGGCATTAAAACTGCTCCTGGAAAGCATGTGAACTTCATCGATAAGGTAAACCTTGTAACGTCCTCGACTAGGTCGGTACTGAACGTTATCTAACAGTTCACGGGTATCATCGACTTTTGTTCTCGAGGCCGCATCGACTTCAATGAGGTCAACAAATCGTCCCTCAGAGATCTCGATACAACTTGAACATTGACCGCATGGAGAAGCCGTTATTCCCTTCTCACAATTGAGCCCTTTTGCAAATAGACGCGCTAAACTTGTTTTTCCTACACCACGGGTACCGGAAAAGAGATAGGCATGATGTAATCTTTGCTGAGAAAGAGCATTGGTTAGAGCATGTAAAACATGCGACTGGCCGACCATTTGCTCGAATGTAGCAGGGCGCCATTTTCTGGCCAACACCTGATATGACATGGAACTCCCCAAAGTGTCACTTTATCAATTTCGGGAGCATGCTCCTCGGATAGTGGCACAATAACATGCCATGCAAAAACTCGCTACCGAGGAACATTTTTACGGATGATTATTCGCCGTCGAACTCACACAGCTTGACGATTTCAAGGTCCATCGCGTGAAGACGTTTCTCTCCACCGAGATCAGGTAAAGAGATAACAAACGCTGCGTGGTTAACTTTACCACCTAAATTTCTGATCAATTTAACCGTAGCTTCAATTGTGCCACCAGTCGCAAGTAGATCGTCGATAACGAGCACTTTATCATTTTCATTGATCGCATCAACATGGATCTCTAATACATCATGCCCGTATTCAAGCTCATAGCTTTCTGAAATCGTTTTACGAGGCAACTTACCCGGTTTACGGACAGGAACAAAACCCAGACCCAGCTCTAGGGCTAAGGGCGCACCAAATAGAAAACCACGAGCCTCAGTGCCAACAACCTTAGTGAAACCTTGGTCCTTATACTTCTCTACCAAAAGCTCCATGGTTGCTTTATAAGCGATCGGATCTTCAAGCAAGCTTGTCACATCTCGAAAAAGGATCCCAGGCTTCGGATAATCTGGAATGGTTTTTATGCTCTGTTTAATCACAGCTAAGGTGTCGTTATTCATCGATATCATCTTTTGGTTTCGCCCGCTCTATAGAGCCGACTTGTAAAAAAATCGGGGTAAAGCTTAAGCCGCTTTACCATGAGTTGCAACACACCGTGTGGCGAATACCAACAGAAATGGAGGGATAAAGTCACACTTTGACAAATTATATGGCTAAATATTGGCAAGGTTCATAAAGAGATTTGCCCTGAGATAAAATCACATACAAGATGTTTTCCCCACTACATCAATCTTCTAACTCCGGGATATTTCTGAGATATAACCCCAGGCCTAGCGCAAAGAAAAGCAGCATAAATTTAACCCAAACAAGCGGTACTATTGCAATGCTCAGCGCAAAACTTAGCCCACTAACAATATACGCTTTTCTTTTTAGCCCTTTTCGAATCGCACGTTCATTTTGCCACTGGCTTAACGCATCAGAAAATAAGGGATGTTCCATTAACCATCGATGTAACCTGTCACTCGACCGAGCGAAGCAGAAAGCGGCCAAAAGAATAAAGGGAACGGTTGGTAAGATTGGCAGAGGGATCCCAAGTAAACCTAAGGCTAAACTGCACAATCCACAAATTAAATATACCCCACGCTTCAACGCCATTTTATTCCTCAACAAACGCTAATGAAGAACCATAATACCCGAATGCTTCATAGGTGAATACCCTCAAGAGACAATGTGAAGTAGCAGATCTCCAACTGAAGTTGTATTCTCCTTTTTCATAACATTCCAAGAGAGATAACACGTTGAGACTTTGAGGTTAGATGATTTTTAGATTTGATATGATGGCAGGGACAACGACAGCTAATTTAAATGAATCTCTCTTCTCAGTGAACACAAATGCTCCGTTACAACAAGCCAATCCTATTTGAAGTGGTACGAGACAGGAACGCTTTGTCATCCTTGACAATGGGATCCTGATAAACCGGAGTTAACACGATATTAGACTTAGAGTAAATCGGTCAGTTTTAACCAAGATAAGGTAGCGGGCAAGGTCGGTAATAACAAAACTAGAATAAAACCAATAAAATAAAAAACGTTAAACGGATCTTTAAAAGGCTGACTCATATTTCCACTCTCAAATTAAGGGGTGCACTTATTGATCTAGATCAATTTTTGACGCCATTATAGAGCGATGTTTGTAAGATAGAAAGGCTATTGGGGGTTTTTCCCCACAGTAATCTTTACCCTTGTTCTTTAATGACGCCCTTATCCGTCAAGCCAGCTATCATCTCTTCGCACCCTTTAATCAGTATTTTCTTTTCCATACTCGGGTATGCAGAATGTAACCAAGCCACAAGCGTGTCAAAGGTGACATTTTCAGACTGAGATAAGTAACCTAACACTTGGGCTGCTAGTGGATTAAGCCGTAAAAAAACCACCTCATCATCACTATCACGGTATAAACAGAAAAACTGTGGTGTTGGAGTCGGCAGTTCAGGCTGGTAATCTTCAGATATATGTTCAACATCATAAGAGTACTGCAGGACTTTAGCGGTATCAGACAGACAAAGACACTCAGAGCCGACACTTCCACTAATATGTGCTTGAGATGGATTATCTTTCGCTACCGATACAACCAGCTCCATGTATTCATAATGGGCAAGCTCCAGTAAAAACCTGGGATCTTGCTCCTTTAGCTCATACTCAGATTGAAGAAAAATTACAAACTCTTGCGCAATATCGATAAAGATAGGTGACTGACAATCATGGTTAACAAAGAAGTCCTGTACCAGAGTCAGCCAAGATTCCTGTGAATACAAACTCTTCAGGACGGGAAATCCGCTGGAAAGAAAGCCATCGATATTATTAAAAAACAGCTCTCTATAAACCTTCATTCTCCTTGTCTCGGTTCCAATCGGAAGCGGTCTGGAAGGCTCTTTAATGTAGTCGATAAAAGATTGCTGAATGATACTAAAATCCATTATGCACTCCTCGAAAGCATCGCTGGCTGTGCATGCTGATAATCATGAATTTGATCTATTTCATTAAGCAATACGGGGGTTGAGGGTATATTGAAGTCTCTCTCCAATAGGGTTGGATGCACTCCATGGGTCTTATAACACGCCTGAAGTAACTGCCATACTGTCGAGGTAATGTCAGCTCCATGGGTGTCAACAAGGAGATCTTTCGCTTCTTCGTGATGGCCGGCTATATGCAGATAAGCAATACGCTCGGTCGGCATAGCGCTTAAAAACTGATTAGCATCGTACTGATGATTAACCGAATTAACATAGATATTATTCACATCGAGTAAAAGCTTACAATCGGCTTCACTTAGCACTGCTTTAACAAATTCTAGCTCTGTCATCTCAGCGCCCGGAGCCGCATAAAAAGAGACATTTTCAAGAATCAACGGCCTTTCAAGAATATCTTCTACCTGCTTGACCCTCTTTGCAACATGCATAACCGCTTCCTGCGTAAAAGGTATCGGCATGAGATCATACATATGCCCGGTGCCAGAGCAATAACTTAAGTGTTCAGAATAGATAGAGATATTATGCAGATCCATAAAAGTCTTTATATCTTTAACAAACTGAATATCGAGTGGCGATGGCCCCCCAATAGACAATGACAAGCCATGACAATAAAAAGGCTTTTGCTCAGTCAACTGCTTAAATTGGCGTCCAAACTTCCCCCCCAGCGTCATCCAGTTTTCGGGGGCAACTTCGAAAAAATCAATGGTGTCAGGAATTGAGCCGCAAAACTCAGTTAACATTTCACGCCTAAGGCCAAGACCTACTTTGGCTTGCTCACTCATAGCCTCTCCCAATTATGCTCACTTAACTCAAGACAAAAACATAAAACAAAATCGATGTACGAAGGCGATTAAGGCCAGTAAATACCGGCCTTAATGACACCAACAGAGCTCACTCGTACGCCTGCATCGATACAATGGGCGAAGTGAGCGCTCTTTGGGATTGCTTTACATGTCGCCGCCACACTTTCCTTCTTTGCCTTTCTCCATACCTTCGCCACATTTACCTTCTTTGGCTTTACTCATTCCTTCACCACACTTACCTTCTTTGCCTTTCTTCATGCCCTCACCACATTTACCTTCACCACATTTGCCCTCTTTTCCTTTTGCCATGCCTTCACCGCATTTGCCTTCCTTCCCTTTCTTCATCCCTTCACCGCATTTACCCTCTTTTCCTTTAGCCATGCCCTCCCCGCATTTGCCCTCTTTGCCTTTAGCCATGCCTTCCCCGCATTTGCCCTCTTTGCCTTTCTTCATGCCTTCGCCGCACTTCCCTTCGCCGCATTTACCCTCTTTGCCTTTCTTCATATCGCCGCCACACTTGCCTTCACCATCAACAAGCTGGTAACCCGCTTCCATTTGACTATAACCGAATGGGTTAGCTTGAACCTCAGCAGCAAATGCTGAACCGATAACAACAGTGCCTAAGGCTGCAGCAATAGCGGTCTTTTTAACTAAATTCATAATGTCTTCCTTTCAGATTAAAATATTAGATTTGGGTTACCAACCAAAATGTTGTTAGCTGGCTCGCAATAATAGACCCGACACACTTCAAATTTATTTCAAAAATTTTACCGGAGTCACACTTATGACGCATTATTAGCATAAGCGCAACTTTTGAATATTGCGTAACAAAGCATCGTTTTACGACAACATGAGCTTGGGTCTATCCCTTTATGAGCAACTTTTGTATCGCCTGCGCGCTTAAGGTAGAATGCTCGGCCGTTTGAAGGGTATGTCATTTAAGTGTCCACGTTCACTCAGCCATAGAGCATTCAGCCTTAGAGCTAGTCAGAGAATAAAATTGAGATGACCTCGAAATTTAACTCCCATAAAAAGAACTTAGAAATGGCTTTATGATCTGAGAAAAATGACCCGGAACTAGCCTGAACCCTCCCTTTAAAAATTAGTTAATCAAAGAAGAGTTATACAATGCGCGTAATACTTGCTCCGATGGAAGGCGTTGCCGATGCACCGATGCGTTCACTACTCACCAGCGTAGGTGGATACGATCTGGTGATCAGCGAATTTATTCGCGTCGTAGATCAACTCCTCCCAGAGAAAGTCTTTTACCGTTTATGCGCTGAGTTGGCCAACGACAGCCAAACTAAGGCCGGCACGCCAGTACGACTTCAACTATTGGGACAACACCCCAATTGGATGGCTGAAAATGCCCTCCGCGCAATTGAGCTCGGATCTCGTGGCGTTGACCTAAATTTTGGCTGTCCAGCTCCCATGGTTAATCGAAGTAATGGCGGTGCTGCCCTGCTTAAAGAGCCTAACACCATCTATCGGGTGACCCAGGCTGTGAGAGAGGCAGTACCAGATAAACTTCCCGTTTCAGCCAAAATAAGGTTAGGCTGGGATGATAAAAGCCGCTGCGTTGAAATTGCACAGGCCATTGAAGCCGCCGGAGCGACAGAGCTGACAGTACACGCCCGAACTAAAGAGGAAGGCTATAGGCCACCTGCTCACTGGGAATATATCCACCAAATCAGAGAAGCTATCTCTATTCCTGTCATTGCCAACGGCGAAATTTGGAACCAGGAAGACTACCAAAGGTGTCTGGCAGTGAGTGGCTGTAGCGATGTCATGGTGGGTCGCGGAGCATTAGCCGTTCCCAACCTTGCTCATGTCCTAAAAGGTTCACAAAAAATCATGCCATGGGATGAGGTAAAGCAACTGCTGCTTCAATATTCTGAATATGAAATAGTCAGTACAAAAGAGAAATACTACCCAGCACGAATTAAACAGTGGCTTAGGTTTATCGTTCATCAATATGAAGAAGCCGAAATCCTATTCAGGCAGGTTAGAGTCATGAAACAAACAACCGATATTTTAGCCGCATTAAAAACA
The DNA here is from genome assembly GCA_004195335.1 of Shewanella sp. GTDB lineage: Bacteria > Pseudomonadota > Gammaproteobacteria > Enterobacterales > Shewanellaceae > Shewanella. Next base: position 3,362 of record SDWK01000419.1, on the reverse strand, counting down.
TGAGTATAAAAATCATTCAATCTGACATCATCAACTGATATGGCAATTTAGTTAGCTTATCCTTTGACATAGGACAAATTATCCCAACCAGAGAGGTCAGATCTGTGCCTATAAGTGATTTTAATGGAGAAAATATGACTGAGCTTTGATCTTAGTCATAGTCAAACTGCCTCACCTGTTTAGACTTAATGTCCGTAAGTCAATAACTAGGCATATTTTCGTGAGCATATCCCATATCAGACATGAACTGTCACAGCTTGAAACACATCTCAGGAAAGAGATTGGTGCGCTTGCAGAAATCAATCAGGTCTCTCTGGACACTGAAGCATCCTCTCTTTGCAAAATTATTGAGGTACTTACCAAAGCCACCTTATGTGATCATCCACTATTTTCAAAATTGACGAAACTCGATGCAGCCATTTGCCAATTAGATATTGGTCTCTATGGTTTGTGCTCTGATTGCGAAAGCGAAATTGAGCCTGAACGTTTAGCCAAAGATCCAATAGAGCAAAGATGTGCAAATTGTGCCGAACAGTATGAGCACGAACACAGACAAGAGCTCAGGCTGACTCATTAATCTCATCAAACCAGAGATTTTCCTTTCGACTTTGAACTCTCATTGCTCTTCCGTGCGCCTGTGATTAATCTTTATAGACAGCTACTGGTTATATTAATTGCGACAAAAAAAAGTCGGCAATTAAGCCGACTATTTATATTGTAACGGACTAGATTATAATTTTACACTCGCTTGCAAGAAGAAATAGCGTCCTAACGTATCGTAAGTGTATGGGTCTGTGTTGGCATCGTTATTACCTGTGTAATATGGAGCCTCTTCATCGAGTAAGTTATTTATACCAGCTGACAGCGTCCATCCCTGAGGAAGAAAGTAAGTAGCTGAAACATCGTGATAGATGATGCTATCTGTCGATGGTGCATAACAAGAAGACGGCTCACTTTGACACGCATAACTGTCCATACCAGAGATATATCGTGCCTGATAGTTAGCGCCCCAACTATCCCCTTCTACACCTAAGTCAAAATTAGTCTTATACTTTGCAAACCCACCACTGCCTGACGTGATAAGACCCGCATAATCGATAGACTCACCTAAGATAATAGATTCATTCTCGAGCAAAATGGTTGAATCTAAACTCGTTGTCCAAGCAAGTCCAAGGGCATCGAAGGCATAAGCCAAGTTAACATCAATACCTGAAGTGTTTTCAGCGCCAATGTTCTGTAACTGGTTGTTAAAGATGATTCGATTCCCACCGCCCATCTTGATATCAGCAGACTGACATAGACTTGTTTCCGTATTGATTGGGTTACCCTGTGCATCCATACACTGATCAACAATGTACTGCGAATCAACCAAGGCAATTGAGTTAGTTATCGAGATATCATAGTAATCCGCTGTTACCGAAAAACCATCAAACCATGTAGGTGAATAGACAAAACCTGCAGTAAATGTTTCAGCCTCTTCCGGTGTCAGATCAGGGTTACCGCCGCGTGTCACTTCCGCTTGGTCTTGGCCTACCGGATGTTCGACTTGATCGAACGACGGTGACTTACCCGAATATAACTCATCGACAGACGGTGCTCTGAATGCCGTTGAAGCAACGCTACGAAGCATAAATTCATCTGTCACGCGCCAGGTCAAACCCAGTTTCCAGGTGCTATCACTACCAAATGTACTGTAATCAGAATATCTAACCGCCGCACTCAAATCGACTTGTTCGGCCAAAAACACGCCTGACACTAATGGAATTGCTAACTCTAAATACGCTTCAGTAACATCATATTCACCACCCGTTGGCTCGACCTTAGGGTCATTTGCCATACCTTGCGATGTTAAAGAATCAGGGATAAACCACGCTTTTTCCGTTCTATGCTCAACTCCCGTTGCAAAGCCTAGGTAGCCAGCTGGCAACTCTAAAGCCTCTCCAGAAAGGTTAGCAGACACGATAAACATCTCACTACCACCGGAATTTAGCTCGGTATATAAATACTCATTCATATTTTCTTGGGACCATGACGCTTGATCTAGTGGGTTAAACGTTCCCTCTTCGATACCTGTATTCACAGAACCCATATTGATAAGGTTTGCTAGACGGTCAACCGAGTCATTACGCCCGTAGTTAACAGAAGTATCCCAGACCCAACCATTGTCCAACATGCCGTCTAATCCAACGACAACACGAACCGTATCAACAACCTGAGAAAACTCACGGTTTCCGACATCGGCCATACGACGACCATAGTCTAATTCATCACCATATTCGTAACCGTGCTCTAACAGGCTATCTCCCATGGCTTCTGTATAGGCGAATGTGTCAGTCCATATCGGCTGTGGGGCCATCTGTTGCTCAGACCAACGCTTAGAGTACATAGCTTCACTGAACAAATTAATCGAATCCGTAAGCTCAAAGTTGCCTAAAGCAGTCAGGTTAAGGCGCTGCATTGGTGTATATAAGTAACTCGACGCATTGTAGTTATACTTATCATCGTCGGTAAATTCATGCCAAGTCCCATCGAGACTACCCTGCAAAGAATCACGACCATCAGGTCCCCAAATATGGCCACCTGGGGTATATGAACTACCACCGCAATACAGCTCTAGATTACCATCGGCCCCTTCACGCTCGGCATAGTCACACTGTGTTGTGTCGCGGTCTGCCATGCTCGCTTCACCACGATCCATGTATTGGAGGCCCATAACGACATTACCGCGATCAAAGCTGCTACCCATGGTGAGATCGAAGCTGGTTTCGTTTGCATCTCCCTGACCAGAAACACCGGTTTGAACATTAGCCTCTAAACCCTCGAAGTCATCTTTAAGAATAATGTTCACAACACCAGCTACAGCATCTGAACCATATACCGAAGAAGCACCATCCTTTAGCACTTCGATGCGTTTAATCATAGACACAGGAATGGTATTCAAATCGACAGTTGAAGAGGCTCCGGTACCCGAGTTAACCATACGGCGATTATTTACTAGTACTAAGGTTCGTTGTGAACCTAAGCCTCTTAAATTGATAGAAGAGTTACCTTGAGAACCATTGTTGATGCCAGGATTTGTCATTGCGCCACCAGTGGCGGTCATCTTTTGTAGCACTTCATCGATAGAAGTTGCACCAGCTGCTTTGATTGCGCTGGCATCAATCACGGTAACCGGACTTGCCGTTTCCATGTCTGTTCTTTGAATTCGAGAACCAGTCACTTCAATTCGTTCTACTTTTGCACCTTCGCTCTGCTCTTCAGCAAACGCTAATCCTGAGAAAGCAACACTGGTTGCAGCTGCTGCGATTAAACTAGTGCGTACGGCTTTTGCTGTTAAGGTCAAAGAGTTCATATTTTATCCC
>SDWK01000999.1 GCA_004195335.1 Shewanella sp. | reverse complement strand
ACTACAGACTTCAACCAAGCGCAGACTCTCGCCAGACCGTTTTCGTTTACTTCGAGAAACGATTGACTGGACAGTAGTCTGCTTACTTACCTTCGCGGACGTCTGCACTCAACCGTATCTTTTCGTCAGAAACGCTTTCAATTTTAAAACATAACACCAAAATTAAGAAGTCATAGATTATGAAAAGCATTGCTATTATTGGTGCCAGTGGATACACAGGTGCACAAATTACCTCTCTCATAAATGCCGATGAAAATTTATCTATTCAGGGATTATATGTATCGGAAAATAGTTTAGACAAAGGTAAGCCTTTATCAGACTTATACCCATGCTACAGCCATATTTCACTCTCTCTTTCTCCTCTGACTGATGATGCTAAAAAGTTAATTGTCGAGCAAGCCGATGCGGTAGTTCTTGCAACCGACCATGCCGTGAGCTTGCACTTAGCTGCATGGTTCTATCAAAAAGGCTTAACCGTATTTGATCTTAGTGGGGCATATCGTTTTTCAGATGTAGAGCAATATCCAAAATGGTATGGCTTTAACCATGAATATCAAGACGTTCTCTCCAAAGCTGTTTATGGATTAGCCGAGTGGAATAGTGAGCAGATCGCGAGCAGTAAGATGATTGCTGTTCCTGGCTGTTATCCAACGGCATCTCTAACAGCCCTGAAACCTATTAGTCTGTTTTTAACCGATGTATTTCCGGTGATTAATGCCGTTAGTGGTGTTACAGGGGCTGGTAGGAAAGCGCATTTACACACCAGCTTTTGTGAAGTCAGCTTGACCCCCTATGGTGTGCTGGGTCATCGGCATCAACCAGAAATTGCAACTCAGCTAGGAAAAGAGGTTATATTTACCCCTCATCTTGGAAACTTTAAGCGTGGAATTTTGGCGACGATTACGGTGCAATTAAAACCAGAAATTACCGAAGCCGATGTGACTGCCGCATATGCTGTCTATGATGATGCTCCACTCATTACAGTCAAGCATAACCAATTTCCTAAGATTGATGACGTTGTTAACACACCAAATTGCCACCTAGGATGGAAGTTCGATCCTGAGACGCATTATCTCGTTGTCGCGAGTGCGATTGATAACTTGATGAAGGGAGCCGCAAGCCAAGCTCATCAATGCATAAAGATTCATTTTAATTATTAATTTTCTGTTTCACGAGAGAGTAATGACTATGTCAGTAAATAAAAGCACATTAGTACTAAAGGTTGGTGGCGCCCTGATGCAATGTGAAATGGGTATGGCCAGGTTGATGGAAACGGCGGCCAAGATGATCGCCAACGGGCAACAGCTGATTATGGTTCACGGCGGAGGTTGTTTAGTCGATGAGCAGTTAACCGCAAATGGCATGACAACGGAAAAACTAGATGGATTGAGAGTGACTCCACAAGAGCAGATACCGATAATTGTCGGAGCATTAGCCGGAACCTCTAATAAAATCCTTCAAGGGGCTGCGATAAAAGCGGGTGTGACCTGTGTAGGCATGAGCTTAGGTGATGGCGATATGGTTTCAGCTAAAGTTAAGGATCCGCGTTTAGGCTTTGTCGGTGAGGTCAGTCCAAAAAGTGCAACCTACCTGGAGTTCATTTTATCTCAAGGATGGATGCCAATAGTCAGTTCTATTGCCATCGATGCAGCGGGTCAGTTATTAAATGTTAACGCCGATCAAGCGGCAACAGTGTTAGCCAAACTTGTTGATGGGAAGTTGGTTTTACTCTCTGATGTTTCAGGTGTCCTAGATGGTAAAGGGCAGCTAATTAGTAGTTTAAATCGTGCTCAGGTTGAAGAGTTGACTAATATCGGTGTTATCGAGAAAGGGATGAAGGTTAAAGTGGAGGCTGCATTGGACGTAGCTGAATCGATGGGGAAGCCTGTACAGGTGGCTTCATGGCGTCATGCCGAACAATTGATTGCGTTATCAAATGGCGAAGCGGTAGGGACACAGATCTTACCTGGTTAGCCCTTAGTTCAAGAAATAATTTTAGGATAGAGAATGAAGTCTCATAGAGCATTTTCATCCAATCAACATAATAGCGTAAGGCTTGGTCAGTGTATCCAGCCGAAGGAGAGCAACGAATGAACCATCTACTATCGATAAAGGACTTAAGTCAGGAACAGCTCAAAGATTTGTTGGCTCTGGCTAAGAAGATTAAAGCAAATCCTGCTGAGTATCGTAATGCGCTGGATGGGAAGAGTGTGGTTATGCTATTTGAAAAGCCCTCTTTAAGAACCCGTGTTAGTTTTGATATCGGTATTAATAAGTTGGGAGGTCATTGTCTCTATTTAGACCAGCAAAATGGCGAGCTAGGGAAACGCGAACCCGTTTCTGATTTTGCCGCCAATATCTCTTGCTGGGCTGATGCGATTGTTGCACGTACCTTTTTGCACTCTACGATTGAGCAATTAGCTGAACATGGCACAGTACCCGTGATCAACGCCTTATCTGATCTGTACCACCCTTGCCAGGGATTAGCCGATTTCTTAACCCTGTCAGAGAAGTTTGATGATGTCAGCAAAGTAAAGCTTGCTTATGTCGGTGATGGAAACAACGTGACGCATTCACTCATGTATGGTGCGGCTATTTTGGGCGCGACAATGACTGTCATTTGCCCTCCAGGGCAGTTCCCCGACGGTCAAGTGGTTGTTGAAGCCCAAACTTTAGCGGCTCAGCATGGTGGTAAGTTAATACTCACATCTGACATTGAAGAGATCGCTCAGCAAGATGCTATCTATACTGATACTTGGATCTCTATGGGAGACGATTCTAACCTGAGTGATATCGAGGCTAAATTTAAACCGTATCAAGTTAACGCTGCAATGATGAAGAAAGCGGGTGCTAACTTCTTTATGCATTGTTTGCCTGCATACCGTGGTGTTGAAGTGACTGCCGATGTGGTCGATGGTGAAGGCTCTCTCATTTTGCAACAGGCTGAAAACCGCATGCATGCACAAAATGCAGTGCTGGTGACGCTATTAGCTAAGTAATAAACCCATATCTCTCTTATTGAAGTTTTCGATAAGAAAAGCGAAAGAATTAGGATAGAAAAATGTCAATTGAAACAAAGAAAACAGACGTGAAAAAAGTAGTTTTAGCCTATTCAGGAGGCTTGGATACCTCGGCGATCATTCCTTGGTTGAAAGAGACCTATGATAATTGCGAAATTATCGCCTTCTGTGCCGATGTGGGCCAAGGTGATGCAGAGCTGGAAGGTTTGCATGAGAAGGCTATTTCTTCCGGTGCATCTGAGTGCTACATCGTCGATCTCAAAGAAGAGCTGGTGGCAGATTATATCTATCCAACTATTGCTACTGGTGCGATTTATGAAGGGACCTATTTATTAGGTACATCGATGGCCAGACCTATCATCGCTAAGGCGCAGGTTGAAGTTGCACGTAAAGTTGGGGCCGATGCCGTCTGCCATGGCTGTACTGGTAAAGGGAATGATCAGGTACGTTTCGAAGGTTGTTTTGCAGCTCTTGCGCCTGACCTCAAGGTGATTGCCCCTTGGCGTGAGTGGGAGATGGAAAGCCGTGAAGATCTGCTGGATTACCTTGCCGAGCGTAATATTGAAACGACGTCCTCTTTGACTAAGATCTATAGCCGTGATGCGAATGCCTGGCATATCTCCCATGAAGGTGGCGAGTTAGAAGACCCATGGAATGAGCCGACTAAAGGTGTTTGGACTATGACAGTCGCGCCTGAGGACGCACCGAATGAGCCAGAGTATGTATCCTTAGAGCTTGAGCAAGGCAAGATCACTAAAGTTAATGGCGAATTACTTTCTCCTTACGCGGCTCTTACGATGCTAAATAAGATCGCTGGTGCTCATGGTGTTGGCAGAATCGATATTACCGAGAATAGACTCGTGGGAATGAAGTCTCGTGGCTGTTACGAAACTCCGGGGGGCACAGTGATGTTTGCCGCACTAAGAGCCATCGAAGAGTTAGTGTTAGACAAGAGTAGTCGTGAATGGCGTGAGCAGGTTGGTGCTCAGATGGCACAGCTTGTTTATGATGGTCGTTGGTTTACGCCATTATGTGAGTCCCTACTGGCTGCATCAATACCTCTGGCTAATTTGGTCAGTGGTGAAGTCGTGATGAAACTCTACAAGGGGCAAGCTCAGGCAGTGAAGAAGCGTTCAGAAAATAGCCTGTACTCAGAAGCGTTCGCGACGTTCGGTGAAGATAATGTCTATAACCAGAAAGATGCCGAAGGTTTCATCCGTCTTTACTCTTTAGCCAGCCGTATCAGGGCGCTAAAGGCAAAATAAATATTCAACAATTCGAAGAATTAGTTAAGTCATTAGAAGAGTGGGGAGTCAGAATCCCACTCTCGGTTAATAAAAGAGGACGTCAGCATGGCACTATGGGGTGGAAGATTTAGCCAAGAAAGTAGCGCGCTATTTAAATTATTCAATGACTCATTGCCTGTAGATTATCGTTTGGTCGAGCAAGATATTGTCGGCTCGATTGCTTGGGCTGGTGCGATCACCCAAGTGGGCATTTTGTCTGAAAATGAGTGCCAGCAACTACAACAGGCTTTAAAAGATCTATTGGCTGAAGTTGAAGAGAAGCCTGAGCTTATTCTGGCATCGGGTGCCGAAGACATTCACAGTTTTGTCGAACTATCTTTGATTGCTAAAGTCGGGGATCTTGGAAAGAAGCTTCATACAGGGCGTTCTAGGAATGATCAAGTAGCCACCGATCTTAAGCTTTGGTGTAAGAAAGAGGGTCAGCAGCAACTCGGGCTCCTAGCAAAACTAAGGCAAGCTTTGCTCGTTTTGGCAGAACGTGAACTCGATGCGGTTATGCCAGGTTATACCCATCTTCAGCGTGCACAACCTATTGCCTTTGGACATTGGTGTCTAGCGTATGTAGAGATGTTTGAGCGTGATATTAGCCGTTTAGAAGATGCGCTTAAACGTGCCGATACCTGTCCTTTGGGGACTGGTGCGCTTGCTGGTACAGCATACCCTATGGATAGGTATAAGCTGGCGGAATCTTTGGGTTTTGCATCGCCGACACTCAATAGTTTAGATTCTGTGTCGGACAGGGATCATGTGGTTGAGATCTGCAGTGATGCTTCAATTAGCATGATGCATCTAAGCCGTATGGCGGAAGATCTTATCTTCTTTAACAGCGGTGAAGCCGGTTTTATCGAACTAGATGATGAAGTGACATCCGGATCGTCACTAATGCCACAGAAGAAGAATCCTGATGCACTCGAGTTGATCCGTGGTAAAACGGGCCGAGTTTATGGCAGTCTTATTGGTATATTAACGACCATGAAGGCACTGCCTTTAGCCTATAACAAAGATATGCAGGAAGACAAAGAGGGCTTATTTGATGTGATGGATAGCTGGGCTATCTGTCTCGAAATGGCCGCCTTAGTACTTAGTGGTTTAAAGGTTAACCGTGAAAATACGTTACGTGCTGCGCAGCAAGGCTATGCAAATTCTACCGAACTTGCAGACTACCTTGTAGCCAAAGGTATGCCATTTAGAGAGGCGCACCATGTCGTTGGTGAAGTTGTCGTTAAAGCGATAGCGCAGAAAAAACCTCTAGAGGATTTTGACCTGAAAGATCTGCAATTATTTTCAGGAATGATCACAAGCGATGTGTATGATTGTCTGACAATTGAATCATGTCTTGAGAAACGAGAAGCGCTTGGCGGAACAGCTTTACCTCAGGTTAGAGCCGCATTGGCAACAAAATTAGCCGCTTCTGAGTAGAGGTTAAATAAATATAAAAT
>SDWK01000994.1 GCA_004195335.1 Shewanella sp. | reverse complement strand
CCGGCCCGTGCAGGAGCGGCAGCAAAGAGAAGTACCTGCGTAAAGAGCGGATATCTATTGCTCAAACATATAAATATTACACTCGCCTTATTACGCTTGCGAACAAGAATGTTGTGGAGGGCGCCATCCCATCTGTCTGTAAGAGGGCGTTTTACAGCCGAATTCAGAAGCTTCCCCCTTATGAGGTGATGGTAGCGAGGTACGGAAAGCAATACGCTGACAGGAATTTTAACGAGGTTGGCACCCATGTGCCGGTCACGCGAGTCCTAGAGCGCGTTGAAATTGACCATACACCATTGGATCTAATCCTGTTAGATGATGAACTGCTCATTCCACTGGGAAGACCCTATTTGACAGCTCTCATTGATGCATATAGCAAGTGCATCGTTGGGTTTAATATTGGGTATAGGGAACCGAGCTACGATGCCGTTCGCAAAGCTTTGCTTAATAGCATGCTAGGTAAAGGATGGATTAAAGAGAGATACCCGGAAATAATAAAAGATTGGCCATGTTCTGGGAAAATAGAGACTCTAGTTGTTGATAATGGGGCAGAGTTTTGGAGCAACGATCTTGATGAGGTATGTAGGGTCGTTGTTGAAAATGTTCAATACAACCCCGTAGCAAATCCGTGGCTTAAACCTCTGATTGAACGGTTTTTCCAGACAGTCAACAACAAATTACTGTGCGCTATTCCAGGTAAAACTTTTTCGAATGTTGCTCAACTTAAGGATTACAAACCTGAAATAGATGCGGTTTTACGTGTTTCAACATTTATTGAAATCTTTCACAAATGGATAGTAGATGAGTACCACTATGAGTCTGACGATCGCGAGACGCAGGTACCCATCTGGAAGTGGTATGAAGGAGAAAAGCAATATCCTCCTGCACAGTATCTTGGGAATGCTGCCGATAGGTTAATCATTGAGCTCGGACAAACACGCGAGCGATTTTTGCATAAAACAGGCATCGTTTTTTTGCGTATAAACTATTCAAGCCCCGAGCTTGCCGAATACAGGAAGCAATATCCTCCGTCTGCAGGGAAAAAAGAACTCAAGGTTAAGATAAAGATAAATCCGTCTAGTTTGGCCCGTATATTTGTTTATCTTGAATATGAGGAAAAATATATCGAAGTGCCTAGCGTTGACAGTTCTGGATATACACTTGGGTTGACGCTTTTCCAGCATCAGACTAATTTGCGCGTCACGAGATTACGCACTCGATCGAGGCTGGAGCCAGTGCATCTAGCTGAAACAGGCGCGTACATCGATCAGCGTATCCAGGACGATATCGACATTGTGGTCAGCCAGGGAAAACGAAAAACGAGGAAAATGAAAGGTGCTAAGACAGTGGCTAAGTATCGGAATGTCGGCAGCGATGGTGTATCGACAATAGTGCCAAAGCTTTCAAGTGATGAGAATAATCCGGAAGTGAAAGGCAGTAAAGAAATCGATGATGCCATTAATGGCTGGGATGACATGGTCTCCGATTTGGATGCTTACTGATGTATCAGCTCACTGCAAAGCAACAGACCGATTTGACGCAATTCAAGAACTGCTTCGTGGAGCATCCTGCGCTTACACAAGTCATAGCAGATTTTGAACGACTACGCTCCAATCGCCAGTTGGGTGGTGAGCAGCAGTGCATGTTGCTTACCGGTGATACAGGGTCTGGCAAGTCTCACCTCATTAATCATTACAATGAGCGCTTTCAGCGTCGCCAGATAGGTGATGCCATGACATGCCCTCTATTAGTAAGCCGGATTCCAAGCAAGCTCGATCTTGAGCAAACAATGATTCAACTGCTGCATGATATGGGGCAGTTCGGTAGTGAATTTAGAAAGCGAAGAACCGGAGACATTGGTCTCACTGAGTCCTTGGTTAAGCTACTACGTCTTTGCGAGACAGAGCTGATCATCATCAATGAATTTCAGGAATTAATTGAGTTCAAATCGGCAAAAGATCGGCAGTCAATTGCGAATCGATTTAAGTACATCAGTGAAGAAGCGGGTGTGCCGATTGTCATTGTCGGAATGCCGTGGGCGGAGCAAATCGCAGAAGAACCCCAGTGGGCTTCACGATTGATCTGCCGGCGTAGTTTGCCCTACTTCAAGCTTTCGGACGGACCTGAGCAGTTTGTGCGGTTCTTAAAGGGGCTTGCACTGCGGATGCCGTTTGACGTCACGCCAAAGCTGGAAAGTAAGCACATAGCGTTACCGCTCTTCGCAGTAAGCCGGGGTGAGACCAGAATGCTAAAGCATCTACTCAATGAGGCTGTCGCTCTGGCTCTTGAGGACGGCGCCGAAACACTTTCTCACGGGCATCTATCGCGGGCCTGCAATCTCTACTTCTCAGGTGATGATAATCCATTCGAACAGGGCATCAGCAAGCTCAAGTTCACAGAGGTCAAAAACTATTCTAGATATAATCCCAATGCGGTGTCGCTAGATGAAGCGTTGGTGGCGACGCGGTTCACAGACCGTCTTAGTCTTGCTCAGTTGTTAAAAAAGAGCGGTTAATCGGAATGCATCCTAAAAACTAAGGATTGCTTAGTACCTATTTCTGTCCAATACTAAGAGAATCTTAGCTGCGATAACTGGGTAGCTAAGTCTTATGAATAATCCATTGCCTGTGCGTCTTCGTTCGGCACGCAAGGCGGCAAAATTAACTCAACAGCAGTTGGGCGTCCTGCTCGGAATGGACCTGAACACTGCCAGTGCCCGCATGAATCAGTATGAGAAAGGTAAGCACTCACCGGATTTTCAGACGCTAAAGCGCCTTGCTGAGGAGTTAGGGGTGCCGGTTGCCTATTTTTATTGTGAAGAAGAGGTGACGGCGGAGCTGATTCGTTTTATCGGGAAGCTAAGTACAAAAGAGCAAGCTGCCCTATTGGAAAAGTTAGAATCAGGATGTGAATAGATGAATGCAGTCAGTTGGCTGGGCATTCTTCGTTAGGTCCTGAGCCTTTTTGCTGGTGATGACCACCAGTAGCTGAGGAGAAGAGGGGCGTTACTGCCCAGGGCCCATCGGCCGATGTTGGCGTGCGTTTAAAAGATGCATCAGGAGCTCCGATCAATGAAATCAACCATTAGAGAGGATGGCTCGGTCATATTGCCAAAAGAGATGCTTGCAGCCATCGGTGTCGATGTTGGTGATTTGGTAGACCTTTACGTTCGTGAATACGGGATCACGATAGTGAAAGCCGGTTCAAAACGAGGCGAGTGGGATGAGTTCTTCGATACGGTACCTATCGTAGATTTTCCAGACAGAGAGGGTTCTTAAAGTACGAAGAATTTCTGTTGTTATCGCCTGAGTTGACCTGCCCGCCAATCGACAAAGTCATCTGCGATAAAGGGAGACTTGCTTATGAAGCGCGTGGTAAATTCCATTACATATTTGTAACGGAGTTTAGGCGTGATTAAGAAGCGGATTCTTCTCAGCTGGCTGGGTAAGCATGACCTAGATGCAGAGGCTAAAGGACAGCGAGGTCCCGTTGCATCAATACTGCTCGATTCAGACGCCCCTTTTGAAGAAGTTCGGATCCTTGCTAACGATTGGTTTGGTGATCTCCCCAGGTATGAGGTTTGGCTTAGTCAGCTGCTTCGCAAAAAAAATCGCAACACTAAGCTCTCTTTCCGTCAGGCCTCGCTAAAAAGTCCGATCGACTACTCTGGCATCTACAGCGTTGCTCGGGAAGAGCTCGATCGGCTATCAGGCGTGCGCAGTCTTATCACCCTTAACCTCACTTCCGGCACGCCTGCGATGGTCGCTAATTGGTTGCTGCTGGGCAAAGGCGTCTATAACACCAAACTAGTACAGACCTCCCTGCAAAACGGATTGGCTACCGTCGAGCTACCTTATGATATCTCGCTGGAATACCTGCAGCGTCAGGATGGTGTTCTGGGTTTTATCGCCTCATCAGAACCCAATTTAGACACCCACTTCGAACATATTCAGACATTGTCAGAGCCGATGCGTGAGGCAGTGGCACTTACGAAGAAGCTCGCGCCCAGAAACCTGCCTGTCATCATCCAGGGTGAGTCAGGAACTGGAAAGGAGGTCATTGCACAGGCGATTCACAAGGCTTCGCCACGAGCGGCCAAGCCATTTGTGGCAGTTAACTGTGGGGGTATCCCACAAACACTAATCGATTCACAATTGTTTGGTCATAAGAAGGGCTCGTTTACCGGCGCTGATTCAGATCGAAAGGGGTTTTTCGATGAAGCGCATGGCGGCACACTGTTTCTGGACGAAGTCGGTGAGCTGCCTTTAGATGCTCAGGCTAAGCTGCTGCGGGCTCTACAGCAGAAGGAGATCACTCCCGTGGGGGCTAGTAAGCCTCGATCAGTCGATATCCGTGTCATAGCGGCAACCCACAGGGATCTGCTGGCCATGGTCGAGGAAGGTCGCTTCCGAGAGGATCTGTTTTATCGGCTTGCCGTAGGGGTAGTTCAGCTGCCGCCACTTCGTGAACGCGCTGGTGATATCCCTGAGCTGGTTGATGTTTTGATGGCTCAGCTAAATGAAGAGGCTAAAGATCAGCCGGGCTATATAGGTAAAAATGTTTCCAAGGATGCAATTGAATTTATCAAACATCAGGCCTGGCCGGGAAACATACGCGAGCTATGGAACACGCTGGTACGCGCGTCTATTTGGTCAGAAAGCGATACGCTGGAGGTTGAACACCTACACAAAGCCATGATTCAAAGACTCAACAAGGTTAATAAGAAATCACCAAATATTGAGATCGCTAACGGTATCGATGTGATGGAAATATTAGATAATACAAAGCGTTACTGTGTTGAAGAAGCGTTACGGTTGACTGCAGGGCAAAAAGGTAAGGCGGCGAAGTTGCTTGGATTGAACAACCACCAAACCCTCGGCAACTGGATGAAGCAGTTAGGTCTTGATGAGGCATGATACGCTGGGTTGATAAAACTGGCACGATACCTGAAATACAGGAAGTAACTACGGGCAACATGACATGAAGTCTATGAATTTTGAACATCTCAGACAGCAGTGGCCAGAATTGGCTGATCTCGGCGCATATGCAGAGACCTATGCATACCTCGATCCCCAGAGTTCGCTGGTTAAGCTGCGATGCTATGTCGAGAAGCTGGTCGGTGTTGTATACCGAGAGTTAAGACTTCCAGCCGAGCCCAATGCCAACTTCATGGATCGCCTGACCAACGCTAGTTTTACCGCCGTAGTCTCCAAAGTGGTTCTCGATAAACTTCACCTTATCCGCATGCATGGTAACAAAGCGGCTCATGAGGGAGAGGTGTCTGCCAATACCTCCGTGGAGCTGGTGGAAGATGCCTTCCATCTCGGTTGCTGGCTCTTTATTGCCCAAGGTGGTGGTAGCCGAGAGCAATGCCCTGGATATCAGCAACCGCAGTTGCCAACCGCAGCCGTCAGCCCCAAAGCTGAGTTCAAGAAAAAGAATAAAGCTCTGCAAGAGAAACTGGCTTCTCAGTCCGCGCAACTTGAGAGCGCGCTGAAAGAACTGGAAAGCGCTCAACAGGCCGAGAAAGAAGCTCAGCAGCAAGCAGCAAAACTCAAAGTCGAAATCGACCAAACCAAGACGCAGGCCTTTACTGCAGCCAGCACCCAAGCCACCAATACTCTCGAACTCAACGAAGCCGACACCCGTCGCCGCCTGATTGATAGCGAATTGCGCATCGCTGGCTGGGATGTGGGCCTCGACGAAGCTGATACTGAGCAGGTCACCTTAGAGCACAAAGTCGATGGTCAGCCTACCCAGAGCGGTATCGGCT